>LOER01000023.1 GCA_001515945.1 Desulfitibacter sp. BRH_c19 | reverse complement strand
CAAGTAGGACAAGATACTACAGATAGTAATGGAGAAGTAACTTTTACAAACTTGACTCCAGGAACAGCTTATACAGTAGTAGAAAGTGGAGGACCATCTAACTACACAGCTACTTACAATCCAGCAGGAGCATTTGAAGTAGTAGCAGATCAAACAACTAATATAGGCGTATCAAACGCACCAGATACAGTTGTTACAAAAGGAAGCGTTAAAGTAACGAAAACATTTACTGATGGAAATACTAACCTATCAGGAATAACCTTTACATTATATGATGACGGAGTACAAGTAGGACAAGATACTACAGATAGTAATGGAGAAGTAACTTTTACAAACTTGACTCCAGGAACAGCTTATACAGTAGTAGAAAGTGGAGGACCATCTAACTACACAGCTACTTACAATCCAGCAGGAGCATTTGAAGTAGTAGCAGATCAAACAACTAATATAGGCGTATCAAACGCACCAGATACAGTTGTTATAAAAGGAAGCGTTAAAGTAACGAAAACATTTACTGATGGAAATACTAACCTATCAGGAATAACCTTTACATTATATGATGACGGAGTACAAGTAGGACAAGATACTACAGATAGTAATGGAGAAGTAACTTTTACAAACTTGACTCCAGGAACAGCTTATACAGTAGTAGAAAGTGGAGGACCATCTAACTACACAGCTACTTACAATCCAGCAGGAGCATTTGAAGTAGTAGCAGATCAAACAACTAATATAGGCGTATCAAACGCACCAGATACAGTTGTTATAAAAGGAAGCGTTCAAGTTACCAAATCATATACAGATGAAACTAGCCCCGAAGGAGTAACCTTTACATTATATAAAGGTGAGGTTCAAGTAGGAAGTTCACAGAATACAGATAGTAATGGAGAAGTAACCTTTGGAAACTTGACTCCAGGAACAAATTATACAGTAGTAGAAAGCGGAGGACCATCCGGATACACAGCCACTTACAGTCCAGCAGGAGCATTTAGTGTAGTAGCAGATGAGACTACCTATGTAACAGTAACAAATACAAGAGAAGAACTCCAAGATATCACAATAACATTAAAAAAAGTATGGGTAAGCAATTCTTCTAGCAGACCTTCTGGATGGAAGGTAGAAGCCTACATTCCTGGCGAAGAAGATGAAATACTAGCAACTTTAGAATTAGATATAGACGAAACTACTTTTGAAATAGCACCAGGAACAATCTTTAGCATAAAAGAAACTGGGATAAATAATGTAGCAAATTGGAGTGCAACTGGTGACTTAGGAGACGGCTTTGAACCAAATGAGGATACTACCTACACCATAACAAATACTAGGACTACCGGCAGCAACCCTAGAACCCCTAGAACACCTACAGTCCTAAAGGTTGACCCTGAGCAACCAACTGTTCAAGAGATTGAGATAGTACCTGAAGAACCTGAAACACAGCCTGAACCAGAAGTAGTAGAGATTGTTCTAGAAAAACCTGCAGCTAAGCCTGAACTTCCTAAGACTGGTGGAAGTGGAATGTTAGCTCTTGCATTAAGTGGTATAATGTTAACAAGTGGAGGATTATTCCTAAGAAGATACGGCAGAAAGTAGGATGAATGAGTAATGACACATAAAAGGGCAGGAAACCTTAAGCGAATTCTATCTTGGATAGGTGCAGTATTGATAATCGCTGGGGTTTCCCTGGCCCTTTTCCCTTTCTTAGAGAATGCCTATTACAGATATTTTGTATTAGGGCAACAAAAGGCAAGTACTGCCTGGTACTGGGAAGACAAACCAGATGAGCTTTCCTACGTTATGCTAATTGAGGATCACGTAAAGGTAATTCCTGAAAGATTTCCAGATAAACTAATAGCAGATGAAGGATTCTTAACGAT
This sequence comes from Desulfitibacter sp. BRH_c19, assembly GCA_001515945.1. NCBI lineage: Bacteria > Bacillati > Bacillota > Clostridia > Neomoorellales > Desulfitibacteraceae > Desulfitibacter > Desulfitibacter sp. BRH_c19. The sequence goes on along the minus strand of LOER01000023.1, from coordinate 163,132 downwards.
ACCAGACATAGAATTAAGCCTTGCAGTAGGTTATGGAATTGAAGATGCGGATTTAAGAACTGGTCCTAGTTTTTATCCACAAAGTGGTTATCCGGATACAGGAAATGTATCCATTGCAGGACATCGTAATGCCTATGGATCTCCCTTTTGGCACTTAGATAAGTTGACAAATGGAGATGAAATATATTTAACGTACAGGGGTAAAAACTATATTTACCAGGTAGATGAGGTATATATTACTAACAGTACGGATTGGAGTGTAATCGATCCAACTCCTACGCCGGCTTTAACACTTACCACCTGTGATCCGGTTATAAGACCTAGAGATGGGGAGTATGATAGGTTAATTGTAAGGGCGTATTTAATTGAAGCAAATAAAAACTGACATTCGGGCGAATGTCAGTTTTTACTTACAAGATCTTCTTGCCAATTCACTTTTAGGCCACCATTTTCACCTTGGTGGCTTACTCGTAGTGAATGATCAATGTAATTCTGTGCTATGTGGCTTGTGTAAGGGAGGTAGCCAAAATATTTAGAAGGGTCATTTTTTGGGCTAAAGGTTGGGTCTGCTGGAAGCCAGCCAATATCTTCGATATAGAATTCAACCCAACTATGTCTATAGTTTCTAAGAGAAACTGCTTGTCCATTTTTTACGTTCCAAACATCACCAAGAACTTTAGGGTCAGCATAACCATTAACCTGTCTTGCAGGAATGTCAGCAGCTCTAGAAAGTGCTACAAATAATGCTGCATAATCTTCACATACACCTTCACCTGTTGTCAATGCACTCATAGCACCTTTATTTCTGTTTGGTGAGTCTAGATTGTATGTAATATGATTTTTAACATAAGCAAATATTGCACGAGATTTTTCCAAATCACTAGTTAAGTTTTTAGTAAGTTCTGATGCTTTATTCTTGATTGCTGATTTATCACTTTCAATTTTCTCAGATGGTTGAAGATACTCTTCTAAGTTCTTAGTTGACTCATATCCCAAGTCACCATAGGTTTCAGTTATGTTAGCTGGGGTGGTTAAACTATACACAGGATTAACTAATATATTATAGTCAATTACTATTGTTTCAGTTTTCCCAGGTGCAATAGAATCTATTGTAAAGATACCGTTACGAGAATTTTGGACTTCATCAACCATTTCAATGGGTGTCATGTTATAGGATTCGGTTATTGTTTCTTGGTAATTAGAGTCAATACTTATTAATGGAACCTGTATACGTACATTTTTTGAGATCTGATTACTAGTATTAGCAACTTCTATTTTTGTCTGGATATTTCTGTAGAATGATTCAGATATTCCATTTGGCTGAGCTGGTTCAATTATTGCAGTTTGATCAGGCACAGCAGAAGCTGTGCTAGAACTAGCACCAGCTAATGGTGTAATAGATAGTACAGCAATGAGTATAATCAAAATACCTTTTAAGCCCAGGTTTCTAACAGGTTTAATAATTTCTTTAAACAAAACAATCCCTCCAAGTGTGAGGGACCGACAATTCTTTCCGTTTTTTCCTGCATACTCTGCATTTCCAAAGTATAACTGTTGTAAAATAAAAATCCCCTGTCTTCGGTAACCTGGCGATCATAGTTCAAATGAACCTTAGATCCACGGCTTTGCGTCCTTACCTTTCAGTAAGTTTGCCTTTGTCGGTCAGGATATTAATCCTTACCCCTTATTAATTTATTACTAGCATTTAAGCGTAATTTCGATATATTTCTATTTTGTACATAAAGTCTTCTACATTAAGAAATAAATTCCTTCTTTTTATTTAAAATAAATTATTTTTTTACAGAATTTATTTTAACGCTAAGAAATTGTTTTTCCTGAGTTAATAGATGTTCAGTTATTATTAAATACAGAAAAAATGCAGGAATAATTGGTAATAGTATAGTATATAAACATAAGTTCATTTTGCATTTGAGAGAAGGTTAGATAATGGCAGAGATTAAGAGAATTATATGTACTACTTTAATACTTCTTGTAGTGATTACTTCATTTCAAATAGTGTTTTTTGAGGAAAGTGCTTCTGCAAATATGCCAGTTAAAATTGCGGTTGATGGGGTTATCATAAACCCAGGTGACCAGCCTCCATTTATACAGAACGAGAGGGTACTTGTCCCATTAAGAGTCATAACTGATTTTCTTGGAGCTAATACCACCTGGAATAGCGTGACTAAAACAGTTGTAATTGAGATAGATAATAGGGTAGTAGAAATGTGGCTGGGAAGCAATTACGTGAAGGTTGATGGGGTTACTACTTCAGTAGATGTTGCTCCTAGATTAACAAATAATAATAGAATAGTGGTTCCTTTAAGGTTTGTAAGTGAAGTATTAGGATACCAAATTGCATGGGATGGTAGAAATTATCTCGCAAGTGTATTTACAAAGGGGCAATCCTCTCAGGAGAGGGCTACAATCATAGTGGCACTAGCTGATAGAAGTCGCCTTCAGCAAAATAATCTACAAAGGATAAGTATTGGTGACAAAGATCATCAGGTCGAATATGTCATGGGTAAACCTAATCGCAAGGAAATTGGTTTTATGGGATTAGATACCTGGACATATCATTATAATTATCATGATTATTATCTTTTTGGTTTTTATAATGGAGAGCTAATGTATATATATACAAATTCTTCTTCTGAAGATGCCCAAGGGGTTGCAATAGGTGATAATAAGGCAGTATTAGAGTCCAAGGTTGACACCCGCGATTTTCCGCCATTAGAATTTTTTGAGGGTAATGTTCTTGTTTATTTGGCAAATAATCATACAAGGAGTAATAAAATTCACACAGTAATAGGTGATAGTGTTGTAGTTTATTATATTGATGAATTTGACGATAATAGAGTATCAGGAATAGAAGTATATCACAAGCTTATGATGACTTGTGATAATCCAATTATAGACTATAATTATACATACCTTGGAGATGAGCCTCAACTAGGCTTACCCCAACCCTCAGCTAGAATGCAGACAGACATAAATAGGTCTTTAGAAAGACAAATTTTTGATATGACAAATTCCCTAAGGGTTAAGGAAGGTTTAGATCCAGTTTTGTGGCATAATGATGTAGCTATAGTAGCTTATGCGCACAGTAAAGATATGTCTGATGGAAACTACTTTGCCCACATATCTCCTGACGGAAAAGGACCTAGGAATAGGGTAAGAGAAGCTAATATTGCTTTTCAGGATGTTCTAGAAAATATAGCCATGAATACTATTAATTCTGCTGAAACAATGCATGCATTGATGAATAGTGAAGGTCATAGAGACGCTATCTTACTAGAAGGAAATACCCATCTTGGGGTGGGAGCATTTAAAGGAAAGGATATATATTATACACAAGTTTTTCTTACCGTTAACTAATTGCTTATTAAACTTAGGTAATAGAAAAAATTCAAAAAAAGAATAAAAAAGGCAGTCCGTTTAAATTAAAAAACGGCTGTCTTTTTCTTTATGAAAATACACAAAAAAGACACAATTGTTTGCTATGATAATGTATAATTTTGGAGGTGTGAAAGTGGAAGCTTCTAGTCACTAACCCAAGGGCAGGATTAATTACCTGCTATAAAGTTTTGGAGTGTGGACTAGCTAATGTTATCATAAGGTTCTAGGAAAAGGCTTTTAGTTTGATTGAAAAAAGGAGGATGGATTTCATATGTCGCAAAAGAAACAGGAATTTATGAAAAGAAAAAACAAGAAGACAGGTGGAAACAGGGTTGTTATTGGAGTACTTATAGTTCTTATAGTTTTTGCTGTGGGAGCTTATATTAAAATGTCTGGTGATGCCCCAAGTGAAGTTAGATGGGAAGGTGGAGACTATAACTTTGGGCAGGCTGTGGATTATTCTGGCAAAATATTGACCCAAGAAAGCATAGAACTTACAGTAGAGGATGGAAAAGCAATTATCCCCCTTGACTATGTGACTGAAAATGAATTTATCTATACCGAATATGATAAGGATGACTTTAGCTTGCCATTAATGTCATATATTTCCCCAACAGGAAGATTGGTTACTGCCATATCTTTCTGTGAACCATGCCGTTCTCAAAGCTTTCACATTAAAGGTGAAGAAATTATATGTGATAGTTGTAATACGAAGTGGGATTTAGCTACATTAGACGGAATTTCTGGGGGATGTTTGAACTATCCTCCTGAAGAAATTGATTACCAGGTAGACGATGGCAATATTGTTATTAGTGAGAACGATATAAGGTCATGGATTCCAAGGGACTAAGCGCAACGAGGTGAAAGTTTAATGAGGGTTGATTCCATAGCATTAAAAAATATAAAACGACGCCCGGCCAAAGCGCTATTTATGGTACTTGGAATTATCTTGGCAGTAGGTACCATAGTCACTCTTTACACTACTACAAGCTCCTTGAATGTGGAATTAGCAGATCGCTTTGACGAAATAGGTGCAAACATCATGGTAATTCCTGATTCTAAGGAAATCAATCTCTCATATGGAGGGGTGAGGGTGAGTGGCACCCAGGAGAAGCAATACCTAGTAAATCGTGATATCATTGCTATTAATACCATTCCTAATGGTGAGAATATAGCTACAGTAGCACCGAAGCTTTTAACTCCTTTGACAATTTCAGGACAAAGGATTGTTGCTATGGGAGTAGATTTCCCAATGGAATTTGCTTTAAAACCTTGGTGGAGCTTTGAAGGGGAAAAGCCTAGAGGGGTAATAGATGTGTTGTTAGGTTCAGATGTGGCAACAATCTTAGGTCTTAAACCTGGTGATGCCATAGATATTGAAGGGGAAATTTTTAATGTTTCTGCGGTGCTTGACCCACAAGGAAGTGAGGAGGATGGTCTTGTTTTCATCCAGCTCTTAGCTGCACAAAGATTAGCAGATAGAGAGGATAGCCTGTCTTTAATTGAAGTGGCTGCATACTGTAACACATGCCCCATTGAAGATATTGTTATGGATATTAATAAAGCATTACCCGGTGCTAAAGCTACCGCTCTAGGTGAGGCTGTACGGGCTCGTGCAGCGGTAGTGGATAGGTTTAATAAATTCTCGGCGGCTGTAGCCTTTGTAGTCTTTTTAATAGGATCTCTTTTGATCCTAGTTACAGTAATTAGTTCCGTAAAAGAAAGAACAAAGGAAATAGGTGTATTTAGGGCAATAGGTTTTAGGCAGAGTAGTATTATAGAAATATTTCTTACAGAAGCACTAATCTTAGGCTTGCTTGGTGGTGTTATTGGGTATATTGCAGGTACCATTACTGCAAGGGTTTTAGCAGCTAGTGCCGCTGGCATGGAAGTTGCTATAGGGTGGGACTTTTTGTTTGCTGGAGTTACGATTGTCCTGGCACTAATTATAAGTCTTTTGTCTAGTGCATACCCTGCTGTAAAAGCAGCCAAGCTTGATCCTGTGGAAGCCCTACGCCACATTTAGGAGGTTGAAATATGGGGAAAAAGGATTTAATAGAAGTCCAGAATCTAACAAAGATATATGCAAGTGGCAGCGAACAGGTTAACGCCTTAAATGGTCTTAATCTTACAATAGAAAATGGAGAATTTGTAGCACTTATGGGTCCTTCGGGTTCTGGTAAAAGCACCCTTTTAACAATACTGGGAGCCCTTAATCCACCAACTCAGGGACAGGTTTTAATAGATGATATAGATATTTATAAATTGCCTACTGAAAGAAGGGCTGACTTTAGAAGCACTTATATGGGATTTGTGTTTCAACAATTTCACTTAATCCCATATTTGACTGCTGTAGAAAATGTTATGCTTCCCCTTGCAATTGGTGCTAAATCCAGCAAGGAACAGACAGAAAAAGCTAAAACTTTGCTAGAAAAGGTAGGCTTAGGGAATAAATTTAATAGGCTACCAAATCAGCTGTCAGGTGGGGAGCAGGAAAGGGTAGCAATAGCTAGAGCCCTTGTAAATGACCCTCCTATAGTGTTTGCAGATGAACCAACAGGAGCTCTCGATGCTAAAACTAGCTTGGAAATAATGGAATTATTTCAAAAGGTAAATGAAGAAAGTTATACGATTATAATGGTTACTCACAATAAGGAGAACCTAGATTTTGTTAAAAGAGCTGTTTTTATTAAAGACGGTGAAATAGAAAAGGAAGATTCTTACGAAAGGGCAGGGTTATCATAAATTGAGCCTGATAAATATAGCATTAGCTAACCTAAAAGTAAGAAAAATAAAATATATCTTTCTTATGCTTGGAATGTTAATTGGTACTGCTACTATAGTAACCCTATTTTCAATTACTACTGCTATGGAATCAGAACTAAAGGATCATTTTGATAAGGTAGGAACACGAATCCTTATTACAGAAGGCCAAGAGAAGCTTTCTTTATCCTATCGAGGAATAACTGTGGCAGAGGACATTGGAGAAGGTCCCAATTTGTTTTCTGACGAAAAACTAACTGCTTTGTCACAACTTTTATCTTATGAAACGGTGGCTACAGTTTCACCAAAATTAGTATCAAGCGGGGTAACGGATGAAGGAATATCTGTATTATCAATAGGTATTAATTTTGCTGATGAGGTAAATGTAAAAGGATACTGGCAGGTATCGGGTGGGCTCCCTGTTCAAGAAAATCAAGTTCTTCTAGGTAGGCATTTAGCAGATAATCTGGAAGTAGACGTTGGAGATTCTTTCATTATATTTGATGAAAAGTTTAATGTAGCAGGGATATTAGATGAATTAGGCTCCCAAGAAGATTATTTATTATACCTGTACCTAGAGAAATTACAAAGTCTAACAGACAATGAAAGTCTATTAAGCATGGTTGAGTTGGTTTTCCCTGGTAATAAGGGTATAGAGGCTGCAGATTCGTTGATTGATGAGCTAAGTAAAATAGATACAACCTTAGCAGGTACAAGAGTGCAGGATGCAGCAGAAGGAAGAAGAGTTTTGGTAGAGCATTTTGCAAAGATTTCATTTATGGTAACTATAGTAATTATTGTGATAGGATCTTTAATTATGGGTACCACAATGATGTCTTCTGTAAAAGAAAGAACTTGGGAAATTGGTATTTTCAGAGCATATGGTTTTAGGAAAAAGCATATCATGTCAGTAATTTTTTATGAAGCTGGAATTCTAAGTGCTGTATCAGGAGCAGGTGGGTATCTCTTAGGAATGCTTTTAGCTGTTTTTGCAGCACCTGTAATAGCTGATATTCAAACAAGTATAGTCTGGAATCCTCTGGTGGGTTTATGGGTGCTGGTCTTAACAGTATTAGTAGGAGTACTCGCAAGTCTTTATCCAGCAGTTAGGGCTGCTAATCTGGATCCAGTAAAAGCTCTTAATTATTTATAGAAACTTACAGAAACACCTAAAATTAGGCTAATCGCCTAATTTTTTTTATTGAAGGAAAAAAAAGAGGAATATGGAAATATCTAGAGAAATAAATATAAATAGTTATTAGAATATTCTGGATTAGGATATATTGGTATAATTGGTCCGCCAATTTTTGTGAACCTCCAGTAAAGACTGCGCCGGAATTACTGGTCTGTATCCTGATACTATAGAATAGATTACTTAGTATAGAGATTTGGTAGATTATACCTAAGATTAGATAGGGGACCGCAATGAAAGACATTTATTTCTTGAGAGATTTAGCTACAGTAAAGACGGTTTCAGATCCCCAAAGGTTGCGGATTCTGGAGCATCTCATTTGTCAACGGGCGACGGTGCAACAAATAGCAGGGATGCTGCAAGACACACCTGCCAAGATCCATTACCATGTCAAGGAACTGGAAAAGTATGGGTTAATCCAGCTAGTGAAAACCATTGAAAAAAAGGGCATTTTAGAGAAATATTACAGGGCAGTAGCTTACAATTTTTACATAGATCAAGCATTAGGAAAGTTTTTTCAGGAAAATGAGGCTGCAGCTTTACACACCGTTACCCGGGACATTCTCTCGTGGCGACGTCACGAATTACTGAAAGTGGATATAGAACGGGTGGCCAAAACAATGGTCAGTACATGCCTAGCTATTCAACCCGGTGAAGTGGTCTATATTCAGGGAAGCACTCTCCAGTCGGAACTGGCGGAAGCCATCAGTCTTCACATTTTTCGTGCCGGAGCGAACCCGCATTTGCAGATAGTTTCTCCTTTCATGAAGCTACAAATGCTCCAGGAAATGCCAGAAAAATATTTGATTAATAGTATGGATTATCTAGTGGATTGGTTAGATAAGGTTGACACCATGGTAATGCTAGAACATGTGGTTGACCCTCTAGAATTGAAGCAGGCTGATCCTAAGAGAGTTGAACTATTACGCCAGGCTTGGTCTAAAGTGCGTAACAAGCGGACTGAAAGAGGGATTAAATGGGCCTTTGTTGGATATCCGACTAATAATCAGGCAGCAGCCATAGGTGTAAATTTTGTTCATTTTCATGATATTTTTTGGTACAGCATGGATATAGAGTACGACAGAATAGGTACTCTAGGACGTAGAATTGCCTCGGTTTTGGATAAAGGTCAAGAGGTCGTTTTGTCTTCGGATCGAGGAACCTGTCTAAAACTGAGTATTACTGACCGCTCCAGCATGGTAGAAGACGGCATTATTTCTGCAGAGGATTTGGCTGATGGCAGACCCTTTATTAATTTGCCCTGTGGTGAAGTTAGTATTGCCCCTGTGGAAACATCGGCGGAAGGTAAGATGTACTGTAATTTTTTATATTATAACGGACAACGTATCAGCGGTGTTGAGCTGAAATTTGCTGGGGGTAAGCTAGTTGGAATCCAGGCAGCTGAAAAAGAAAATTTAATTAGAGAGATGCTGTTTAGCGGAAATGATGATCGTAACCGCATTGGGGAATTGGGCATCGGTCTAAACCCTAAAATATTGGAACCATTAGGCTACCAGGTCTATGACAGTAAAGCCTTTGGGCGAGTACACTTATCCATGGGGGAAAACCGGATGTTCGGCGGGAAAAACCAGTCGGCACTAAACCTGCCTCTGGTATTGGAACCAGTTGATGTAGCAATAGACGGACAACAGCTCATCAGAGCTGGACAGTTCGTTTTTAAATAGGAAGACGATAAAATAAATTTTAATGATAAATTTTTGTTAATTAATGTTATCGAGTTTACTGGTTAAACTGCTTTGCTGCAATATGAGTTTTTGATTTTGTAAGGGAGGTGATAGTCAGGAGTTAGCTAGGAAGTTATGTATGGAGGATATTGTTAAAATTTTTGAGGAGGTTAAAAAATGAGGAACTGGAAACTTATGTTAGTTTTAGTGGTTTTGTTAGCTGTCGGTCTGATATTTATAGGCTGTGGTCAAAACCAAGAAGTTCAGGAGGATGATGTTAAAGAGGAAGCTGTTCTGGTTTACAACTTAGGTGCTGAACCGGAAATCCTAGACCCGGCTCCGTCAACCGGAGTCCCCGAAGCAACCGTTCAAACGGCTATTTTCGAAGGCTTGACCAGATTGGATAAAGACAACCTACCGTCTGAAGGTATGGCAAAATCATGGGATGTTTCCCCCGATGGTCTGGTATATACTTTCCACTTACGGGAAGATGCCACTTGGACCAATGGCGATCCTGTAACTGCCGAAGACTTTGTATATTCATGGAAACGTTTACTTAGCCCGGAAATGGCTGCTGAGTATGCTTACCAGCTCTGGTATGTGAAAAATGGTGAAGCCTACACCAATGGTGAAGCAAATGCCGATGATGTTGGTATTAAAGCGTTGGACGAATTCACCTTGGAAGTTACTTTAGAAGCACCGACTCCCTATTTCGTGAGCCTAGCTTCCTTCCCTAGCTTGTACCCGGTTAATCAAAAAGTAGTGGAAAGTGACCCAGATGGTTGGCATCTCAATATGGAAACCTTGGTTGGCAATGGTCCATTCAAGATTGTCAGTTGGGAGCATAATAGCAAAATTGAGATAGTTAAGAACCCAGATTACTGGGATGCAGATACAGTTAAACTAGATAAGGTAGTTATTACTTTGGTGGAATCACAAGATACCGAACTGAGCATGTTTGAAGCTGGACAGATTGATATTGCGGAAGATCCACCGATTACTGATGCTCGTCGTTTGTTAGATGAAGGTACAGCAACTCTATATCCGGAATTGGGCATCTATTACTACCTGATTAATACTGCCAAGGAACCATTTGATGATGTACGGGTGCGCAAAGCCTTAGCTTTAGGCATTGACCGTCAATCCATCATTGATAATGTAACCCAGAGATTCGAAGCACCTGGTACTGCCGTTGTACCCATTGGCCTGCCTGATGCTAAACCTGGTGATGATTTTCGGGAAATTGGCGGAGACTACTTGAAGGATAATGATGTTGAAACAGCTCAACAGTTGCTGGCGGAAGCTGGTTTCCCAGGCGGCGAAGGCTTCCCAGAGTTTACTATTTTGTACAATACTCACGATAATCACCAAAAGATAGCCGAAGCTATCCAAGAAATGTGGAACAAGAATTTAAACATCAATGCCAAACTCACTAATCAGGAATGGGGTGTATACCTAAATACTCGTAAAGTGGGAGATTATGAGGTAGCCCGGGCTGGTTGGTTGGCTGACTATGTGGATGCTATGACTTTCCTTGATATGTGGATGACCGGCAGCGGAAATAACCATACCAACTGGAATGATACGGAATTCGATAGATTGATTAACGTCGCCAAGAGCGATGATAATCCGGATGTTCGGATTAAAGCCATGCATGATGCTGAGGATATTTTAATGGATGCCATGCCGATTATCCCTATATACTTCTATACCAATGTCAACATGTATAAGCCCTGGGTTAAGGATGTATATGTACCTGTGGTGGCTAGCTACCAAGAATTTAAATGGGCGTATATTGATCAAGATTTGAAGAATAGTCAGTAACTGGCTGGAGGAATTGCAGAGGTATACATGATTTTCATGTATACCTCTCCCTACCTTATTCCTTATTGGTAAAATATTACAGAGAAGAGGTTGTCTGTGTGACTCATTACTTGGTACGCAGGATAATAGCCATGGCTATTGCCTTATTCTTCATTGTTACCTTGACATTCTTTGGTATGAAGATAATACCAGGAGGCCCTTTTCAATCGGAAAAGGAAATGCCTCCGTCAATTAAAAAGAATATTGAAGAAAAATACAAGCTCAACGCTCCGCTTAGTAAGCAGTATCTTGATTACCTTGGTAGAGTGATTCGTTGGGAGTTTGGACCTTCTTTTAAATTCCCAGGACGTAGTGCTGATCAAATGATTGAGGAAGGCTTTCCAGTTTCTGCAAAATTAGGAGCCCTGACAGTGGGATTTGCCCTGATAATTGGATTGTCAGCCGGGATTATTTCTGCCTTGCGTCAATACCATTGGCAGGATTATTCGGCCATGGTGTTGGCTACAATTGGGTTTTCTGTACCCAGTTTTGTAATGGCTGGAGGCCTGCAGTATGTCTTTGCCTATAAATTGAACTGGATTTTACCGGCCATGTGGGGGTCGCCTCAGCAGGCTATTTTGCCAACTCTGGCGTTGGCCGGCTTGCCTACCGCCATGATTGCTCGTTTAATGCGCTCTAGTATGCTGGAAGTATTGCAGCAGGACTATATCCGTACTGCAAAATCTAAGGGATTAGGGGAACGGGTGATTATTTATCGGCATGCTTTGCGCAATGCTATTATGCCGGTGATAACCTATTTAGGACCATTAATAGCCAGTATTTTTACTGGCAGCTTTGTGGTGGAATACATCTTTGCCGTTCCTGGCTTGGGTAGACATTTCGTCACCAGCATTATGAACAGGGACTATACAGTAATTATGGGAATTACAGTTTTTTATAGTTTGTTTTTAATGATTATGAATCTAATGGTTGACCTCGCCTATAGTGCAATCGACCCAAGGGTTAAACTAACCGGTGGAAAGGAGTGAGTAGAGCATGGTTGTCAGGCTGGAAGTACAGCAAGAGATGTTTGAACATGTGGGGCAGGACCGGAAGGAAGCGGAAGTGCTCACTCGCCCTACTACTACCTATTGGCAGGATGTCTGGCGGCGGCTGAAACAGAATAAAGTGGCCATGGCCAGTCTGGTGATGATTAGTATTTTGACAGTACTAGCTGTTGTAGCACCTTACTTTAACTCTTTTTCCTATTCTGATCAGGTGCTGGAGCTGAAAAATTTACCACCCAATGAAACCTACTGGTTTGGAACAGATTCCCTAGGTCGTGATTTATTTACCCGAATTTGGCACGGTGCCCGAATATCCCTACAAATCGGTTTTCTGACGGCTTTTATCGTATTGGTAATCGGGGTTATCTATGGTGGTATCTCCGGGCTATTGGGCGGTTGGGTTGACGAAGTGATGATGCGGATTGTGGAAATATTATATAGTGTGCCATTTCTGATTTATGTAATTTTGCTGATGGTGATTATGGAGCCTAGTTTAAAAACAATTTTAATTGCCTTGGGTGCTGTATACTGGCTGCCCATGGCCCGTTTAGTAAGGGGGCAGATCCTGAGTTTAAAAGAGCAGGAGTATATTTTGGCAGCCAGAACTTTGGGCGCTGGTAACTTGCGAATCCTGTTCAGACATTTAATTCCCAATACAATGGGGCCCATTTTAGTGTATACGACCCTGGCCATCCCGGAGGCCATCTTTACGGAAGCGTGGTTAAGTTTTTTGGGTTTGGGTGTATCAGCTCCCATAGCCAGTTGGGGTGCCTTAGCAAGTGACGGATTAAAAGGTATACGTGCCTATCCCTGGCAACTGCTTTTCCCGGCCTTGTTTATAAGTTTAACGATTTTGTGTTTTAATTTATTCGGCGATGGACTGCGGGATGCCCTAGATCCGCGGACCCGCAAATAGGAGGTGTAACCGTTGAGCAAAATTTTGGAAGTCAAGGATTTGAAAGTATCTTTTTTTACCCATGTAGGCGAAGTGCAGGCGGTTCGCGGTATCACCTTTGATTTGACTGCGGGAGAAGCTATTGCCATTGTAGGGGAATCTGGGTGCGGGAAAAGTGTTACTGCTCAGGCCATAATGAAACTTGTTCCCTCACCGCCGGGAAAGGTGGTAGCTGGGTCTATCTTTTTTAATGGCATTGATCTGGTACATAAGCCTGAAAAAGAAATGCAGTCTGTCCGGGGAAACCAAATTGGAATGATTTTTCAGGATCCAATGACATCACTAAATCCTACTATGACCATTGGCCGTCAGATTGTAGAGGGTTTAATTAAGCATCAAGGGTTAAATGGAGCCAAGGCTAGGGCTAAAGCCTTAGATATGTTAAGTTTGGTGGGTATACCACAGGCAGAACGCAGACTTAAGCAGTATCCTCATGAATTCAGCGGTGGGATGCGCCAGCGAGTTATGATTGCGTTGGCCTTGGCCTGTAATCCAAAACTTTTAATTGCTGATGAACCAACAACAGCTTTAGATGTAACCATTCAGGCTCAGATTATTGAGTTGATGATAGATTTAAAAGATAAGACTGGAACCTCTATTATTTTGATTACCCACGATCTGGGAGTGGTTGCAGGTTTAAGTAGCCGCATTATGGTCATGTACGCTGGACAAATTGTAGAAGAGGGAACAACCCGTGAGGTATTTTATAAACCGAAACATCCCTATACATGGAGCTTGCTCAAAGCGATTCCGCGCTTGGATGAAAAAACCAAGCAACGCCTGGTTTCAATTCCGGGGCAACCCCCTGATCTAATTCAGCCGCCAAGTGGTTGTAGTTTCGCACCCCGTTGTGAACATGCAATGCGGGTTTGTTTGGAGCATCCACCCCAAGAAACAAAGCTTGAAAATGGTCACCGGGTATCCTGTTGGTTGATGCATTCTCAGGCACCAAGAGTTCTTCTGGAAGGGGTGAGGTAATTGAAACCAGCACAAGTACTAGTGGAGGTAAGTGATTTAAAGAAATTTTTTTCTATGAAAACAACTTTGCTTGGCCCACCTAGTTATCTTAAAGCTGTTGATAATGTCAGCTTTACCATAAAGAAGGGAGAAACTTTGGGTTTGGTTGGCGAAAGTGGCTGCGGTAAAACTACGGTAGGCCGGACGTTGATCCGCTTGTACAACCCAACTGATGGAGTCTTCCATTTTGGGGGTAAAAATGTGTTTGCTTTCAAGGGTAAGCAGATGCTGGTCATTCGCCGGAAAATACAGATGATTTTTCAGGATCCTTATGCATCACTTAACCCGAGAATGACTGTAGGTGACATAGTTGGTGAACCCTTGGATATTCATAACCTGGCCAAATCTGCTCAGCGTACCCGCCGTGTTCGTGAGTTATTGGACAGGGTAGGTTTACTTCCGGAACATGCTAACCGTTTTCCACATGAGTTTAGTGGTGGTCAAAGGCAGCGCATCGGCATCGCCCGTGCATTAGCTGTGGAACCTAGTTTCATTATTTTAGATGAACCGATTTCTGCATTGGATGTTTCCATCCAGGCACAGGTAGTGAACATGTTGGAAAATTTGCAGCAGGATATGGGTTTAACTTATCTTTTCATTGCTCATGATTTGTCCATGGTGCGTCATATTAGTGATCGCGTGGCAGTAATGTATTTGGGTAGAATTATGGAAATTGCGGATAGTGTTGATATTTATGAAAAACCGCAGCACCCTTACACAAAAGCCTTATTGTCAGCGGTACCTATTCCTGATCCTGACCTGGAGGCCAAGAAAAAAAGGATTATCCTGGAAGGCGATGTACCCAGTCCGATTAAACCCCCTAGTGGATGTCGTTTCCGTACCCGTTGTGCACAAGCACAGGAAATTTGCGAGCAGCAGGAACCGGAACTACGAGAAATAGACATCGGACATCAGGTGGCTTGTCACCTGGTTTAGAGTGCAGCTCAAGACAAGAGCGCTTTGGGACCCGAAGCTTTTTTGTGGATTATTCTGTTTAGAAGTTTTTTGTTTAAATAGCTTCCTTTAACAAATACTAAAATAAGTGCATTGCACACAACTAGATAAAGGAGGTCTGAAATTGAATGTTGCAGAAGCAATTCTAACCCAGCTAGCAAACTGGGGGGTGAGAAATATCTATGGAGTGGCAGGTGACCACATCTTTCAACTACTTCACCAGCTAAGTACTTGCCCCAAAATTAAGTTTTACTCAGTTTGTCATGAAGAAACGGCTGCACTTATGGCCTCTGCTCACGCAAAGCTTACTGGGCAGATTGGCGTTTGTCTAGCTACTGGTGGGCCTGGTGCTACACACCTTTTAAATGGTATTGCAGATGCTTATAAAGATCAAGTTCCTGTTTTAGCTATTACTGGAGACGAAGCTACAAAGGATTTAGGAACAGATCAGAAACAGGTTATAAATCAAAGCATGCTGTTTGCAGGTGTCACATGTTTTTCAGGGCAGGTAGTTAACCAGGAGGCAGCTGGAGAAGTATTAGTAAAGGCTTTGAGTCAAGCCATACAGAAATCTACGCCTACTCACATTAGTATCCCAAAGGACATATTGCAAAAAACCTATTCTGGAAAGCTGTTTCCAGAAGCCCCATTTATAAATACTAGGGCACAGTCAACAGATCAGGTTATTGGAGAGGCTGCAGCTAAGATAAATCAGTTTAAGAAACCAGCAATTTTAGCTGGTAAAGGTGCAGTAGGCCAGTCTGAAAAGGTCTTGGCTTTCGCAGAAAAATTAAGTGCTCCCATTATACTAACCTCTGTTGTAAAAGGAGAATTTCAATATGACCACTCTCTGGTCTTAGGTGGACTTGGAGACGGTGGAAGTGAAGCTGCAACCAATATACTTAACAAAGCTGATGTAGTTTTAGAAATTGGTGCGAACTGGTGGCCAGAAAGTTATTTAGCAGAAGGTATTACTATTATAAAGATTGATAGTAATCCTGCTACCTTGGCTGGTGGGCAACCAATTGCCTTTGGCCTTGTTGGTGATATTGCTACTATCCTTGATAAACTGATTCCACAAATAACAGCTAGTTCAGATGCTAATTGGATAAAAGAATATGAAAAAGAGCGAGATAGCTGGAATAAGAGGGTAGAAAAAGAATTATCTCAAGCTGGAAACCCTTGTTCCCCAGCCAGTATAATAGAAGCTATGAACAAAACTATTGCAGACAATGCAATTGTCACATTAGATGTAGGGGATCATTTTCTATGGTTTAATAGACTATTTAAAGGAAAAGGACAGTCAATTCTTCTTTCAGGCAAATGGCGTACTCTTGGTTTTGGATTGCCAGCAGCATTAGCTGCAAAGATAAATTCCCCTGATAGACCAGTTGTTGCTTTTGTAGGTGATGGCGGCTTAACGATGCTAATGGCTGATTTTTTAAGTGCAGTCAAACACGAGTTGCCAATTACAATTATTGTTGCAAACAACAAATATTATGCCATGGAAAAGAATAAGATGACGGCAGAAGGGTTGACACCCTTTGGAACAAAATTACATAACCCAGATTTTAAAATGTATGCAGAAAGCTGTGGAGGAATTGGATTTATAGTTGAAGAATCAAAAGACCTTGAAGCTACTCTTCAAAAAGCTTTTGAAAGTAATAAACCATGTATAGTGGATGTTTATACAGAGACCACTCCTCCTGCCACAGTTCATTAATAGAATAGTGTTAGGTAAAAGACAAGGGACTTTATTAAGTTTCTTGTCTTTTTACGTATAAAATTATTTAAAAATTTTACAATATATTACCACAATATACAGGAAAATAGGAAATAATAGAGAATTTATATATATTAATTATCTAAATTTGGGGTATTTAGGGGGCAAATGACTATATGAACAAAAGAGTACTATTTACTGGATTTGCTTTACTGATGATTTTAGTTTTTTTGCTTACTGGCTGCGGACAGGAAGAACTAGTTAGTGGTACTGAAGAGGATGAGATTGCTATTTTAACATTCAATTTAAATAGCCAGCCGGAAACCACAGATCCAGGAAGGGTTGCGGGACAGCCCGACATGACTTTGGTCAATGCAGTTATGGAGGGTCTAACAAGGTATAATACAGCAGGTGAACTTGAACCTGCCATGGCTAGTCATTGGGATATATCAGAGGACAACAAAACCTATACCTTCTATATTAGAGATGGTGCTAAATGGAGTAACGGTGAACCTGTAACAGCTCATGATTTTGAATATGCTTGGAAGAGAGTTCTGGCACCAGAATATGCTTCAAACTATGCTTATCAGTTATATTATATAGTCAATGCCTTTAACTATAACGATCAGGAGAATACAGATGTTTCAGATCCAGATTTAGTAGGAGTTACTGCCTTAGATGATCAAACTTTGGAAGTAGTACTCAATGCACCTACTCCTCAGTTTTTAGGGTTAACAGCTTTTCCTACTTACTTTCCAGTTCATAAGAATACTGTAGAAAATAACCCTGCTTGGAATCAAGATATTGAAACTTACATAAACAACGGCCCATTTAAAATAGATCAATGGCAAGAATATCAGCAGATAGAGTTAGTGGCTAATGATTTATATTGGGATAAGGATAGTGTTAAGCTAGATAAATTAGTGTTTACGCTAATTGAAGAGGAAAGTTCTAGCTTGACAATGTTTGAGACAGGAAATCTTGATGTAGTGTATAATATTCCATCCCAAGATTTAGATAGGTTAAAGAGTGATAATCTTGGCTTAAAGATTGGAGATGATTTATCTGTTTCTAAATACATATTCAACACAAATACTGTGCCATTGGATGATCCAAGAGTGAGACAAGCTTTAGCATTAGCTATTGAGAGACAGGAAATTGTTGACTATGTAACAAGGGCCGGTGAAAGACCAGCTTATGCTTATGTACCCTACGGTGTTCCAGATGTGAATCCATTAAAAGATTTTAGAGAAGTGGGAGGAGAATATTTCTCGGAAAATCTTGAAGAAGCTGAAAGGTTACTTTCTGAGGCAGGTTATCCTGATGGAACAGATTTTCCGGAGCTAGTTCTCTTAATAAATGATTCTGAAGATACTCTTAGGATAGCCCAGGTAGTTCAAGAGATGTGGCGAAGAAATCTTGGAATTTCAATAAGTATTCAATCACAAGAGTGGAGAGTATATATGCAATCAATATTTACTGGTGATTATCAAATTACCGCTGCATCTTGGTCAGCTGATTACATTGATGCAATGACCTTTTTGGACGTATATCTTACCGATGGAGGAAATAATTTAACTGGTTGGGGCAGCACGGAATATGATGAATTAATTGCTGAAGCAAATACCTCTGATGACCAGGAAATGCGTATACAGGCACTACATAAAGCAGAGGAAATTTTAATGGATGAAATGCCTATTATGCCAATTTTTTATGATACTAAACCTTATCTAATTAAGGACTATGTGAAGGATGCTGGTGTGCTAAGCTTTGGTCCGCAAATGGAATTTAAATGGGCTTATATTCAGAAATAAGCCTGGAGGGTATTCATGAGATATCTCATTAGGAAAGTGAGTTCTTCACTCATTACTCTTTTTGTAATTATTACACTTACCTTTATTTTAATACACTCTATTCCAGGGAGTCCTTTTGAGACTGGTAAGAGGCTTCCTGATGCAATTGCGCAGAATTTGAATTACAAGTATCAATTGGATGCGCCTTTAGGGGAACAATATTTAAACTATCTAAAGGGTTTATCAAAGGGAGACCTAGGATCATCAATAAAGCAAGAGAATAGAACTGTTAACAGCATAATAAGAGATGGTTTTCCCATTTCAGCACTACTAGGAATATCATCAATTCTAATAGCTCTTAGTTTTGGAATTATGCTTGGTTGCATCACAGCTATTTATAGAAATAAATGGTTGGACATGGGTGTGAGTTTGTTTACAACACTAGGAATTTCAATACCAGGCTTTGTTTTAGCTGGGCTATTGGTACAGATGTTTGCTGTTAAATTGCAATGGTTTCCACCTGCCCTTTGGCATGGTCCTATATCGATGATATTACCGGTTATTGCTTTATCATTATTACCAATGGCAATTATAACAAGATTAATTAAAGCAAGCCTATTTGATGTGTTAGGGCAAAATTATATGCAAACAGCTAGAGCAAAGGGCTTGCCCTATAGTAAAGTGGTCTTCAAGCATGGGCTGCGAAATAGTCTTTTCCCAGTACTAAGCTACTTGGGACCAGCGGTTGCTGCAATTGTAACAGGGAGTTTCATAATAGAGAGCATTTTTTCTATTCCAGGAATGGGAAAATGGTTTGTTATAAGCGTAATTAATAGGGACTATACAGTAGTTGTGGGATTAACTATTTTTTATAGTACATTGCTAATATGTATCAATATTATAGTTGACATAGCTTATGCAATTTTAGATCCCCGCGTTAAGGTCTGGGATAGGGGGATTATTAAGTGAAAATGGATAGAGTACTCCTTATCGCAGGATTAAGCATTATAGCATTGTTGCTGATAATGGCACTTATTGGGCCATATCTAAACTCTTGGACTTATTATGAACAGGTTTTACAAAGGGCAAACGAATCACCTAGTTCACAGTATTGGTTTGGAACAGATTCTCTTGGAAGAGATTTGTTTACCAGGGTATGGATTGGGCTACGTATATCATTTATGATAGGGATTATAGCAAGTATTATAAGTGTTGTTATTGGAACTATTTATGGTGCTATAGCGGGTTATTTTGGAGGCCTCCTTGATGAAATAATGATGAAATTGGTGGAGATTCTTTATTCAATACCATTTTTGGTATATGTAATTTTGTTATTACTAATTATGGAACCTGGAATTAAAACAATCATGGTAGCACTAGTGGTTGTGTGTTGGTTAGGTACAGCAAGAATTGTCAGGGGAGAAATTGTACGGCTCAAAGAAATGGACTTTATTTTAGCTGCCTATTCCATTGGCGCTAATTACTGGAGAATTATATTTTATCATCTAATTCCTAGTGCAATAGGTCCTATTATTGTTATGGTTACTGTGACCATACCTGAGATAATTCTTGCAGAAGCTGTATTGAGTTTTTTGGGGTTGGGAATCAGTACTCCCAAAGCAAGCCTAGGTTTTTTAATTAATGAAGGATTTCAAAGTATACGATCTTATCCATATCAATTGTTTTTTCCAGCAGTTCTTTTAACACTTTCTATGCTAGGCTTTAATATGCTTGCTGATGGATTACGCAGAATCTTGGATCCTTCTGTAAATAAATAGAAAAAATTTGTTTTTTAAGTTATTTTTAGCAGGAAAATGTTTACTTTTAGTCGAATGTGAGTTGTATGTGTTAGTGGGGAGGAAAAGATATGTCTACATCTGATGAAACAAGTAGTCACGCAGGACAAAGACAGATAGAAGATGTTATTAGAAGAATAAAAGGTGTAATCTCCTGTAATGTTGTTATTTCTAACGAAGATGGAAAGATACAGGAAGTGCATATATTATCAGAAAGTAACAGACAACCTAAGCAAATGGTAAGAGATATTGAATCAGCGGTAATGGCTGAGTTGAATATTCCCCTTGATCACAAAAAGATTAGTGTTGCGCAAATAAAACAAACTACACCAGTTTCTAAATATAGCCGATTGATAATTAATAGTGTGGATATTAATGGAAGTAAGAATTGGTTATCTTTCAAAGTATCTGTAAAACTAGGGGAATTTACTTTTGAAGGTCAGTCTGAAGGACCAAATTCAAAATCAAATAGATACAGAGTACTAGCAGGAGCAGCATGTCAGTCAATAGAGACAGTTTTAGAGCATAAACTTAGGTTTATAGTTGAGGAGGTTTCTTGGACAAACCTACCAAGCTGTGAAATTGGCACAGTTGTTCTGTCATGTGTATCAGAAAACAGCATTGAAAGAGTAGTAGGCTCCTGCCTATTTTCCACAGATAAAGACATAACAATTGTGAAAGCTGTTCTAGATGCACTAAATAGAAGGATAGATTTGATTATGTAGTTTTATAGGGGTCGTATGAGCGGAGCTAAATAGCGGAGCGGAAAAACCTTTACTGACTAGCGGAAACAGTAAGAGATCACCGTAAAAGGGGGTTTTTCCAAATGACAAAATTATTTAAAGTTTTAACTGCATTGACAGCATTGTTATTAGCTGGTGGTGCTACTTGGAGATGGTAAAACTTTGATTTAACGTACGACCCCTTATTACATATACAAATATAGAATTGGATGATAAATATGCAACACAAACTAAACAAAATGACCAAACTTTATATTTGTTTTACTCTAAGCATTTCTTTATTTTTTACTGTTCTTTCTATTAAAAATGTTTTCATTAGTGAGTCATTTTATACAAGCTCTGTCATGTTCTGTATCTTAATTGTATTATCTAACCTAATGCCAGTAAAGCTTCCTAGACGAGGTTCTGTAGCAATTACTTTTGCTATGCACTTAGCTGCAATTTTCAATTATGGTCCATTAATCTCCATTGTATCGGAAATCATATCAGCCTTTCTGATATACTTTAAGGAATCCAAAAAAAATAAGATAAAAGAAATATTCAATGCTAGCCAAGTTATCATTTCGATTTACTTTGCATCACTTTTTATCCAACCCTGGCAAGTAGCGGCAATGGATATGGATGCATTCCTAGTAGCAAATGCATTTTTAGTAAGTGTAGTATATTTTATTGTAAATACGATCCTAGTTACATTTGTTATAAGCTTTAGCGAAAAGTTAAACCCATGGAATATTTGGGTTACCAATTTTAAAATATTAACACCACATTATTTGGCATTAGCCCCTATGGGTTTTGTGGTAGCTGTAATCTATTATTATATTGGCCCTTTTGGCTTAATAATGTTCTTTTTACCCTTCCTTTTAGCACGTCACTCATTTAAATTATACATGGACATGCGTGATAATTACTTAAATACGATAGAAACTTTAATTAAGTCCATAGAAGCAAAGGATGAATATACTAAGGGTCACTCAGAAAGGGTTGCTACTTATAGTGTTGCCATTGGAAGACAAATGTCCTTAGATGCAGCAGACTTAGAACAACTAAACTACTTAGCACTACTTCATGACATAGGCAAGGTAGCTGTTAGTGATTCAGTATTAAATAAGGTTGACAAATTAACAAATGGGGAATTTGATTTAGTAAGACAACACCCACAGATTGGTGCAGATATTATTAAAGACATAAAACTGCTTACCGATGAAAAAAAGGTGGTATTGCATCATCATGAGAGGTTCGATGGTTACGGTTATCCTGATAAGTTAAAGGGTGAAGAAATACCCCTTATGGCAAGAATCATTGCAGTTGCAGATTGCTTTGATGCCATGACTAGTAACAGGGCATATAGAGATGCAACATCATATACAGTTGCTATTAGAGAAATAGTAGAATGCTCCGGCAAGCAATTTGACCCAAAGGTAGTGGAGGCATTTATAGAATGTTTTCCAGAGATATTTCCGGATATAAAGCTTGAATCTAAGAAGGAAAGCACATCTGCTCAAAAATTGCTAGCATACTAAGAGTTTTAAGGGTGAGGATATGTTTATAGAGACTCTCATATTTAGTATTATTGTTGGACTAATCCGAAAGGGTAATATAAAAAACTTTGCGCTAATTCATTTAAGGGGAATTAGCTTTTTATTTGTTGCCCTTTTTATACAAATAATACTTGATAGGTTTGGATTGGTGTTCTGGGATTGCTGGGGATTAGTTATTCATCTAGCTACTTATCTTATGCTCTTTTACTTCTTTTGGTTAAATAAGGGAAGGTTAAATATTCTTCTACCTTTTGGGACCTTTTTTAACTTTATTGTTATTCTGTTTAATAAAGGTGCAATGCCTGTTAAGACAACTTACATGCCTGAAGAAAGCATAGCGTTTCTTGCAGAACGTGTGACTCATACTATCATGACTGCCCAAACGAAGCTACTCTATCTTGGGGATATAATTTATATTAGCTGGCCTATTCAGCAAATGATTAGTATAGGAGATATCATTATGAACATTGGTATCTTTCTATTTATCCAAGGTATAATGTATAAAAATAGGAAAAAAACTGGTGCATAAGTGCCAGTTTTTTAATTAATCATGAACAATTATTATTACTATAATTATTTCTTATACCATATAAACAACTGTTATCCTACTTTAGGCTCTCTGGAACTTATAATGGTACTTAAGGTATTCTGGACTTTTAAGCTAGCCGAAGGAGGAATTTATATATGACACAGTTCAAAGATGATGAAATATTACGCCAAAAGATGCAAGATATTGTTGAGGAGTGCATGGGAGAATCTCCATCATTTTGCGTAGCTACATGTCCTTTACATATTGATGTTAAGGGGTATGTTGGCAAAATTGCAGATGGCGACTTCAGGGAAGCCCTAGCAATAATTCGCAAAGATTTGCCTTTCCCAGGTACATTGGGAAGAATATGTGCCCATCCTTGTGAAGAAAAATGCAAACAAAATGAAGAAGGGGAGCCCCTTGCTGTACAGCAGCTAAAAAGATTTGCAGCCAATTATGATAGTGAGTTTGAATGGGACATTAGTATTGAGGGAAATGAAAAGCCACAAAAAGTAGCTATTATTGGTGCGGGACCAGCGGGTGCTATGGCTGCATATATTTTGAGAAAAAAAGGATACGCAGTAACAATATTTGAAAGATTACCTGTTGTGGGGGGTATGATGAGAGTAGGTATTCCTGCCTATCGTCTTCCTCGAGAAGTTATAGACTTTGAATATAGTATTTTGCCATTAATGGGTGTAACTATTCATTTAAATACTGAAATAGGCAAAGACATTCAATTTGATGATTTATTAAATGATTATGATACAGTCTTTATTGCTGCGGGTGCTCACAAAAGTATAATGCTTGATGTCCCAGGAAAAGAACTAGAGGGGATAGAACCAGGAGTAGATTTTTTAAGAAATGTGAGTTTAGGCGAAGCACAGAAAGTAGGCAAAAAGGTTGTAGTAATTGGTGGAGGAAATGTTGCAATTGATGTAGCTAGAAGTGCTGTTCGAAAAGGTGCAGAAGAAGTAATCATGGTATGCCTTGAACAAAAGCATGAAATGCCAGCCCACTCCTGGGAGGTAGAGGAGGCAGAAGAGGAAGGAATTAAAATAATTGATGGGTATGGTATTAAGCAATTCTTGGGAGAAGGAAAAGTAGAGAAGATAGACCTAGTAAAATGTGTATCTTTATTTGATAGTGAAGGTAGTTTTAATCCTAAATATAGTGAGGAAGAAAATTTATTACTTGATACTGACATGGTGATATTGGCAATTGGTCAGGGTGTTGAAAGTAATTTTCTTAATGGACATTCAGACATATTAGCACCTAATGGAAAGATAAAGGTTGATCCAATAACATTACAGACTACCAACTTAAAGATATTCGCAGGGGGAGACATGGTTGGTAGACCTTTAATTGCCATAGAAGCAGTAGCTCATGGTAAGAAAGCAGCCATTTCCATTGACAAGTATTTTAAAGATGAAGATTTAACTATTGGTAGAGAGAAGGAAGGTACTTTTGAGACGACACTAGTTAGAGAAATAAAGGATGAAGAAAAGGGAACCATCCGTACTAAGGTTAAAAGAATACCTATTGAAAGGCGATTAACAACCTTTGACGAGGTTGAAGTTGGTTTTACAGAAAAGTGTGCTATTCATGAGGCAACAAGGTGTCTACAGTGTGAATGTAAGTTGTGCATGAAAGAATGTATTATGCTTAATGAATTTTGTGAATACCCAAAACAATTGATGGAGCAGACATTGGCAGCTTGTTGTATAGATCCATTAATTCCATACTCTTGCAATATGTGTAACCAGTGCACCATAAATTGTCCTAAGGAATATAAGTTTAGTGAAATATTTGCTCAAATGCGCAAGGATCTTGTAAAAGATGGGGAAGGTCCATTACCTCAGCATAAACCAATTTATATGCATCAAAAGCTAGGGTTCCACCCAATATTTAATATAGTTAAACCAGACCTTAAGGCAGGATATACGAAGAGGGCATTTATGCCTGGCTGTAGCTTACCTTCCTATTCGCCAAAATTAGTAGGAGAAATATTAAGATATTTGCAAAAAGAACTGCCTGGAACCGGTGCCGTCTTAAAGTGCTGTGGTAAACCTACAAAGGCCTTAGGACTAGAAAAGGAATTTAGAGAAAGATATTCCATGCTAGAAGATGCGTTTAAACAATTAGAAGTGGAAGAAATTATTGTAGCATGCCAGTCTTGTTACAGTATGATTACAAATATGAGTCCTCACTTAAAAGTTCGTTCACTATATGAGGTCTTGAGAGAGATAGGTATTCCTGAAGAGGCGAAAGGAATTGGTAAAGGAAAGGTTATGGCTCTTCATGACTCATGTGTTACGAGAGAAGCTGATGAAATTCATGATTCTGTGAGATTTTTAATGAGAGAAATGGGCTATAAAATTGAAGAATTGCCTCATAATAGACATAATACACGCTGTTGTGGTTTCGGGGGTATGGTTGTGCCTGCAAATCCCGATCTTGCCAAGAGGGTTATGAATCGCAGGGCTGCCGAGGCAAAATCAGAGCATATGGTTACTTATTGTGCAGCATGTAGGGAATCAATGACCTTGGGTGGCAAAAAATCACTTCACCTTATGGATTTAATGTTTGATAGGGATTGGGAAAAGATAGGGGTGCCAGGATTGCAAGGTCCTCTTAACAACTGGCTGAATCGATATAAATCTAAAAAAGAAATAAAGCAGTCTCACATATTTTGAATGTAGCTAACTTTTCTATCAATAAACATTCTTACCTCCTCCATATATAAGCAACAATTTAGAACCTGTCAGGAAAAAATATAGGAATCCAACAATGTTGGATTCCTATATTCCTTTTGCAGGAAAAACATGTGCTTGTGAGGAATAGTACTTTAAAGTATGTATTGCAGAAATGGGGGGTAAAATGCCTCAGATTGAAAGAAGTATAGTTCCTAGAAAAAAGAAAAAAGATCAAAAGCCTGTTTTCTTAATTGTCCTTTGCGTGGTTTTACTTTTGTTATATATAGTTGGATCTAATGAACAGACACTTGGTATTTATTTGACTTTTGGAATAGCATTCGGTTTCATACTTCAAAGAAGTAGGTTTTGTTTTGCTGCAGGATTTAGAGATCCAGTTATTGTTGGTAGTACTTCCATATTGCGAGCCATTGTTATTGCCATGGTAATTATGACAATAACTTTTTCTATTATTCAGTATCATTCATTGTTGCAGGGTATTCCTACAATACCTGGGCACATTTATTCTATTGGATTTCATACTGCATTGGGAGGATTTTTATTTGGCGTGGGTATGGTAATAGCAGGAGGCTGTGCAACTGGGACGTTAATGAGAATCGGAGAAGGATTTCTTATGCAGTGTATTGTATTAATAGGTTTCCTAATCGGCACATTATTAGGTGCTAGGCACTTTCCGTGGTGGGAGAAGAACTTTATCAATGAGGCGCCAAGTATTCATCTTCCTAGTTATTTTGGATGGCCTGGTTCAATTGGTCTACAAATAGGAGTACTAATGTTGCTGTTTTATTTGTTAAAAAGATATGAAGATAAACATAATATTATGTTGTAGTGGAGGAAAATTATGGCAGAAATAAGAATAGATTGTCTTTATGAAGCATGTCCAATTCCATTATTAAAGGCAATGAAGAAGCTTAAAAAAATAGCAGTTGGCGATGTTTTGATTATTGAGACCGACCACAGTTGTGCTATAAAAAACTTTACAGAGTGGACACAGAAGAATAATCTGCCATGTGAAATAGTTGAGGTTGATAATGGGGAGTGGGAAATCAGACTTATAAAGAGATAGGGAGTGGAAGGATGCTGGATAAGCTAATTAAAGAACCATGGACCTATTATACTGGAGCTGTATTGATTGCAATATTGAATACAATACTTTTTGTTGTGATAGGAAGACCATGGCAGATAACCTCGGGTTTTACAAATTGGGCTGCATGGATATGGAGATCATTGGGTGGAAAACCTGAACAATGGGAGTATTTTGCTACTAACCCAGTCAGAGCGGAAGCAATGACACAGGGATTTTTTACAAACACTCTTTCATTGATGGATTTTGGCCTAATCATTGGTGCATTGCTGGCTGTTCTGCTTGCTTCACAATTTAAGTTTAAAAAAGTAAAGTCCTACAAGCAGGTGATTGTAGCTCTTTTGGGTGGCATAATTATGGGGTATGGAACAAGAATATCGTCAGGGTGCAATATTGGAGCTTTTTTTAGTGCCATACCGTCCTTATCATTAAGTGGTTGGGTTTATGGGATTTTTGTTTTCTTAGGTGCCTGGCTTGGCAGTAAAATATTAATGAGGTTTTTGTTATAATTAACAAAAACCTCTTTTTTTTGACTTAACAAATTCTGCAAAATCTTTTTCAGGTCCTTTAAGATTATAGTCAGGAGAATGGACTAGAAAATAGTCAGCCTTAAAATCGATTCCACTAATTTCTACCTCTTTTAAAGTCCCTGTAGCAAGTTCTTTTTTGATTGCCAGCTTGGATAATATAGAAAATCCCTTTCCTGCTATTAAAGCAGATTTAATAGCCTCTGGAGAACTTATTTCCATAACGATATTAGCGTTACCTATATTGGCCTCAGCTTTTTCAAGTGCTTCAACTATTACAGCTTTAGTGCCAGAACCGGTTTCCCTTGTAATAAGGGGCACCTGTAAAAACTCATCAATAGATATTTCAGGTTTTTTGAAGCGCTTAGGGGAAACTACTAGTTTTAGATTATCACTTGTAACCTTTGTGAGCATTATGCCTTTGCTTTCTGGCTTTCCTTCAATAATCCCTATTCGCGTAGATCCATCTATTACTTTTTTTATCACACTACTTGAATTGGTAATATCCAATAAAATATTTACATTAGGATATTTTTCTCTAAAAGTATAAAGACTGCAAGGCAATGCGTATGAGCCAACAGTCGTACAGGAGCTTACCACAACTTCGGTTTGTTTATTTTTTATGCAGCCAAGTTGACGCTCTATGTTGTCTTGAATTGCTAGTAAAGATACAGCGTAATCATATACAACTTGGCCTTCTTCTGTTAATTTGACTCCCTTATTACTTCTGCTCAATAAATTCACATCTAGCTCTTTTTCAAGGGCCTGAACTTGTATACTTACACCAGGCTGAGACATGTGTAACAGCTTTGCTGCTTTAGAAATACTGTTACATCGGACAGTAATGTAAAACGTTTTAAGATACTCAAGATTCATAAAAAACCTCCAAACATTTGTATAAGAAAACATTATAAAGAATATAACAATAAATTATATAGCATAAAATACTATCATTATAAAATCTTATGCCGCCATAGTATAATCTTATTGTAAGTATTAGACATTGAGAATGAAAGTACCTTCACAAACTTTACAAAATTTATTTACTTTTTTTAAATCAAAGCTTGTGCAAAAAAGTATTTATTCTATGTGAGGTATCTGGGTTCTCAAGTACAAAACAAATCTATTGCAGGAGAGAGAGAGGAGAGGTTGGTTAATGTTTGTGAAAAAAAGATTAAATATTTTAGTAGTACTTCTTTTAGTTCTAAGTCTATTGGCTGTTGGTTGTGGCCAAAAACAAGCACCATCAGTAACAGTTGACGAACAAGAGTATGCAAGACCTGAGATGTTAGTTGATGTTGAGGAATTGAAGGAAATAGTTGACGATCCAAATGTTGCGATTTTAGACATTCGTGCTCAAGCTAAATACATACTCGGGCACATTCCAGGAGCAATTAATGTCTGGAGACCCGAATATGAAGCTCCAGAAGCAGATTACGGTTTTGGAGGTATGCTTTGTGATAAGGCACAATGGGAAGAATTAATGGGCAGTCTAGGTATTGATAATGACACCAGAGTAATTATTTATGATGATAAAGGTGTATATGATAGTGCAAGGGTTTGGTGGGCTTTGTTTGGCTACGGACATGAAAATATGCAGGTACTTAATGGCGGATGGGATGCTTGGGTCGCTACAGATGGAGATACATCACTTAAAGGTCCTAGTATTACTCCTACCACATATACTGCAAAGGACTTTGACATGGATATTTATGCCACTTTAGATGAAGTTAAAGATGCTGTTGATAGTGGTGACGTAGTGATTATAGACACTCGTGCAGAAGGAGAGTATACAGGGGAAGAACTTAAAAGCGGTGCCTTTAGACAGGGCAGATTGCCAGGAGTCGTATGGATTGAATGGAATCAGAATTTAAATGAAGATAAGACAGTTAAGAGTGCAGAAGAACTAAGAGAAATGTATAAAGAATTTGGTATTGAAGAGGACACAACTGTAATAACCTATTGCCAATCAGGTGTAAGATCTGCAGCGGCCTGGTTTAACTTAAGACTCATTGGATATGACAATGTTCAAAACTTCGATGGTTCCTGGATTGAGTGGAGCTATAATGAAGATCTACCAATTGAAACTGATCAATAAAATATGTTGTTAAAGAAGAAGGGGTAAGTCTACTCCTTCTTCTTTAAACAAATTAAGTGAACTCATTCAGCCAAAGCTGAACATCGGGGTATCAGATGGAGGCTCTACTCCACCTGATTTAGAGACCACTTATAGAAGTGGGGGCCTTAACCTATATAGAATATTTTGGATAAACAGTTAAAAATGGATGTCTAGAAAGAGGGGGATTTTATGGAAAAGGAAAAAAAATCAAAAAACAAGAAACAGGATAAGGTCAAACTACTTATAATTATGGGTATAATTGCGGCTGTTGTTATCCTAATGAAAGTCTTTGGAGTTTTTGATTATATCAGCATTGATAACATAACAAAGCTTACTGAGTGGATTAATAGCTTTGGTATGATTGGTCCACTAGTTTATATTGTATTATGGATTGCTGCATGTATCTTCTTTTTACCAGGACTGCCAGTTGCACTTTTAGGAGGTTTTGTCTTTGGCCCATGGTTTGGAATATTATATTCTTCTATAGGTTCGACTCTTGGAGCTACAGCAGCATTTTTAGTAGCTCGTTATGCAGCACGTTCCATGGTAGAGGGTTGGGTACAAGGAAATGAACAATTCAAGAAAATTGATGAAGGTGTAGAAAAGCAAGGATGGCGGATGCTTATGGTTACTCGACTAGTTCCTGTATTCCCATTTAACCTACAAAACTATGCCTATGGTTTAACTAAAATTA
Organism: Desulfitibacter sp. BRH_c19; assembly: GCA_001515945.1. Taxonomy (NCBI): domain Bacteria; kingdom Bacillati; phylum Bacillota; class Clostridia; order Neomoorellales; family Desulfitibacteraceae; genus Desulfitibacter; species Desulfitibacter sp. BRH_c19. Next base: position 133,037 of record LOER01000023.1, on the reverse strand, counting down.
AATTTGCAACATATGTGCTTGTTTCTTGGATTTGTATGATTCCAGGAGCTGCCGCATTTTCATTCGCTGGAGGATCTGTAGTAAGTGGTCAAGGAAATCTAGGTAAAACTTTAATGTACTTAGGTGTAGCTGCAGTATTTTTTGTAATAATATCTTTAATACCAGGTTGGATACAAAAAAGACAAAAAATTGAGGGTGACAAAAAAGTTGCGTAAATTATTGTTTATCCTATTAATTTTAATAATTGTATTGCCTGTGGCAGGGTGTGGTAATGACAAGGGTGAGGTTCTAGAAGAAGACGTTTTAGAACAGGATTGGGATCTTATTGTTGCTTCTGCACAAGGTACAACTGTTAACTTTTATATGTGGGGTGGAGATGACAGAATTAATAGTTGGGTAGATAATTATGTTTCCCAGACCATGCAGGAAACATATAATATTACAGTTAATCGAGTCCCAATGGATGCTCCAGAGTTTATCAATAAACTTCTTGGAGAAAAGCAGGTTAACAGGCAAAAAGGCTCTATTGATTTACTTTGGATTAATGGAGAAAACTTTCGTACTGCTCGCCAGGCCGAGATGTTATGGGGACCATTTGCAGAAAAAATACCAAATTTCAATGAGTATGTAGATACGGATGCACTAGATATTGCGTTTGATTTTGGTTTTCCTGTTGAGGGATTTGAGGTTCCATATGGGAAAGCACAGTTCGCCTTTACTCATGATACTGCTAGAGTAAGTAATCCACCTAGATCAAGTTCAGAACTAATGGAGTGGGTAAAAGCTAATCCAGGAAGATTTACTTATCCTGAAATGCCTGATTTTACAGGTAGTGTTTTTATACGGCATTTAATGTATGAATTATGTGGAGGCTACGAAGCCTTTCCCTATGTTGAAGAAGTAAACATAGAGGACTTAAATGAACAGCTGCAACCACTTTGGGCATATTTAAATGATATTAAACCCTATCTTTGGAGACAAGGAGAGACCTATCCCTCCCAGATAGCTCAGCTTGATCAGCTCTTTACAGATGGAGAAGTAGACTTTACTATGACATATCATCCATCAAGATTTTCCGGTATGATAGACCAGGGACTAGTGCCTGATACAGTTCGTACTTTTGTATGGGACCAGGGTACGATTGGCAATACACATTTTTTAGCAATACCCTTTAACGCACCCAATAAGGGCGGTGCCATGGTATTAGCAAATTTCCTCATGAGCCCAGAGGCGCAAATATCTAAATATGATCCTACAAATTGGGGTGATATGATAGCTTTAGATATTAATAAGCTAGAGGAAAAGTATATACAAGAAATCGAAAGTACTGATCTAGGAATTGCAACTCTGTCAGCAGAAGAATTAGCTAATCATCGTTTACCTGAGATTGCGTCAGCCTACATTCAAGTTATAGAAGATCTTTGGAGAGATAATGTTATCAAGGAGTAAAGAATGAAATACAAACCATATCTTTATTTGGCACCAGCTTTATTAGTATTGACAATATTTTTCTTGGGGGGTCTTGTTTTTGCGTTACTTCAGAGTTTTGGATATTTTCCAGTTCTGGGATTAACGCAATTTACTCTTAAGTATTACTTGCTAGTAGTAAAGCAAAAAGAATTTATGGCCTCCCTTACCTTTACCTTATATATAGCTTTTGTATCAACTTTTCTGTCAACTATAATAGCTATATATTTGGCAAATTATATGGTGAACCTAAAGCAGAAGAACAAAGTAATTGACTTTATGTATAAACTGCCAATAGCAGTTCCACATATAGTTGCTGCATTAATGATTGTTTTTCTAATATCACAAGGAGGGTTTTTAGCAAGGATTTTCATTAACCTAGGGGTAATTAATGAATCAGGACAGTTTCCTCCTGTTTTCTATTCGAGAAATGCTATTGGAATCATAACAATATACATGTGGAAAGAAATACCCTTTATTACATTAATGATTTATACAGTTATGAAAAATATACATGGAAAGCTAAATGATGTGGCAGCTACGTTAAAAGCTTCTCCATGGCAGGTGTTTTTTCAAGTTACACTACCTCTTAGTATGCCAAGCATAATTTCTGCATCTGCCATAGTTTTTGCTTTTTCCTTTGGTGCCTTTGAAATACCATTTTTATTAGGGGCCACCTATCCCAAAGCTTTACCAGTATGGGCTTATTACAATTATATTTCTCCGGACTTGTATAACCGACCCATTGCCATGGTTATTACAATAATTCTAACATCAGTTTGCGTAATGCTTGTCGGGTTATATTATCTATTTATGAAAAAATATCTAAGACAATGGGGGTAAGTATGGACAAAAAACAACTAGTGCATAAAATTATTGTCATGATTTTTTTCATCCTCTTAATGTCCCCGTTTTTAATTCTATTGTTATGGGCCTTTAGTAAAGTATGGACGGCAGGAAGTATTTTTCCACATGACTGGGGATTAAGGGGTTGGCAGTATATATTAAACCCTCAGAATAAAATATTGTCTGTTATCGGAACAAGTATATTCCTATCTTTGGCAGTAACTCTAGTAGCGACAATTATTAGCATTCCAGCCGGAAAGGCCTTAGGCTTATATGACTTTCCTGGAAAAAATATTGTTGAAATTCTTGTTCTAGCCCCTATAATTATTCCGCCTATTACAATTGGAATGGGTATACATGTGATTTTTATAAAGTATGGGCTGGTTGATACTTTTTTGGGAGTTCTCTTAATCCATTTAGTGGTGGTTATGCCCTATGGGATAAGAATATTTGCAAGTGTATATAAAGCAATGGGGTTAAAATGGGAGGAGCAAAGTAAAATATTGAAGGCAAATAATTGGCAAAGATTCATATATGTGACTTTGCCTTTCCTAAAACCAGGGCTAATTACCAGCGGTATTTTAATGTTTAATGTTTCCTTCAGTCAATACTTTTTGACATTTTTAATTGGTGGTGGAAAAATTGTTACATTACCATTAGTTCTTTTCCCATATATTAATAGTGGTGATAGAGTTATAGGTTCTGTTATCAGCCTTATATTTATTCTGATTGCACTTATTTTTATGTTTATAATTGAACGGGTGATTACAGACCCAAAACAAAAATCAAGTTATTATTATTTATAAGGGTGGGTTAAATGGCTAAAGTAATCTTAAAAAACCTGGTAAAATACTACTCGAAGGAAAAAGTTATCAAAAATTTAAATATAGAAATTGAGCATGGGGAATTTGTTGCTCTAGTAGGTCCTTCTGGTTGTGGTAAGACAACAACATTGAAACTCCTGTCTGGATTATTACTTCCTGATCAAGGTCAAATTTTACTAGATAAAGAGGAGATAACATTTTTACCTGCGGAACAAAGGGACATTGTTATGGTATTCCAGGACCATCTGCTTTTTCCCCACCTTTCTGTAGCTGAAAATGTTGCTTTTGGTCTGAAAATGCTAGGAGTATCAAAAAAAATAAGAATGGAAAAGGCAAAGGCCTTGTTAGAATTGGTTCATCTCCCAGGAATTGAGCAAAAATATCCTGGCCAATTGTCAGGGGGACAGCAGCAAAGGGTGGCCTTAGCACGGGCACTAGCCCTGGAACCAAAGGTATTATTGTTAGACGAACCTTTGTCAAACTTGGATCCCACCCTTCGTGAGGAAATGAGAGAATTAATTCTCCAAATCCATAGAAAGCTTAATATGACCACAGTATTTGTTACCCACGATCAGAATGAGGCTATGCTTTTAGCAGATAAAATTGCAGTAATGCTAGAAGGGCAGATACTTCAATATGATACTCCATATAACCTATATAATCACCCAGTAAACAAAAAAATAGCAAGCATGTTTGGGGTCTGCAACTATTTAGAAGGAAATATTCACAACAATAATTTTTTTGCAAAGGGTAAGAAAATCAGTATTCCCCACTTTTTAGACAATGGAGAGTTTGTAGCCTGTGTAAGAGCAGAACATATTGAAATTTGTTCACCGCCTCAAAAGGAATGCTTTTCAGGAGTAATAGAAGATAAAAAATTCTCCGCAGGTCAAAGTATAATCAAGATCTCCACAGATTTGGGTTTGCTGACAGCAGTGGTAAAAAACCATATTGATATTGAGTTGGGTTCAAGAATGTACTTTAAAATTGAATGGAACAGGGTTTGGTTTCAAAAAAGGGGTGAAAGCTGTGAAGATTTCCATCATAATTCCCACCTTGAACGAGGCCAACAAAATATTACAAACATTAAAAATGATAAGGCAGCTTGTGGGTGATAAAGAGATTATAGTAGCAGACGGAGGTAGTAGTGATGATACTATTACCATAGCTAAAACAATAGAGGATGTAATTGTTGTTAATAGCCATATTGGTAGAGCAAATCAAATGAATACGGGGGCTAAGGTAGCCTCAGGAGAGGTATTACTTTTTCTCCATTGTGATAGCGTATTAGAACCATCAGCATTAATAAGAATCGAAACAACCATTGCAGATACTAGAATTGTAGGTGGTTGTTATACATTGAAAATGGATGATAATCGGCTTGTTTTTAAGTTTATCTGTCTTGGGTCAAATATAAGAGCCAGGTTATCTAAGGTATTCTTCGGAGATCAGGGTATATTCGTTAGAAAGAGTGTATTTGATGAGTTAGGCGGATTCCCTGCCATTGAGCTGATGGAAGATTGGGAGTTTTCTAGGAAGTTACGAGAGAAAGGGAAGACAGTACAGGTTACTGAAGGAATAATCACTTCAACACGGCGTTTTAAAAAAGGTGGAGTTTTAAAAACCTGTTTGTTTATGCATAAGCTGAAAATACTATACCTATTAGGTAAGACACCGGCAGAATTAAAGAATAAATACTATGATGTGAGGTAAATATGTTAATTGCCTTAATGACTAGAATACCTGAGCCAGGTTACACAAAAACCAGATTAGAATCCCATTTTTCAAAAAATGAATGTGCGCTTCTTCATGGAGCTTTTATTATGGATATGGTATCAATGCTTAATAATAATGGGTTAAAGTATAAAGTGTTTTATGATGTTAAAGGAAATGTAGACAAGCTTAAAAGTATACTACCTGTAAACGCCCCTGTTATACCTCAACAAGGATTAAATTTAGGAGAAAAAATGTACAATGCTCTTAAATGGGGTTTTAGCAATGGCTATACTAAAGTAGGAGTTCTTGGGACAGACTTGCCTACGTTAGAGCTATCTTTTATAAAAAGTGCAAGAAATTTACTAGATGTATATGATCTTGTTTTAGGACCTACAGGTGATGGTGGATACTATTTTTTAGGAATGAAAATGCTGCATAAAGAAGTTTTTAATATAGACAATTGGGGTAGTTCTACTGTGCTAGAAAGTACAATTACGGTAATAAACAAACTTAATTTGAAGTGGTGTTTATTACCCGAATGCAATGATATAGATTATTTTAGTGATGTAATCCAGCTTTGGAAAATGCTTAATGAGAACAAGGTTGAAAGTATCCCAAAACATACCTATAGTTTATTAAAGAATCTAAATGTTGATAGTAGGGTGAGATAAAATGCTTGCAGAAAAATTATTTGATACAGTTCAAGATTATGTGAATTCACCAACCTTTAAAAAGCAAATGAAGATAGACATAAATGATAAGGTTATGGTAAATTACCTTGCCCAAGGTGAATACAACTTAAATTATTTATTAATGACTAGTAATGCCGACAAATACGTTTTCAGGGTTAACACAGGAAGCCAAATGCTACTTAAAAACCAAATTAGCTACGAATATCAGGCTTTGAATATCCTGCAGCACTCAGGTGTAACGCCAAAGCCTTGCTATATAGATGATACAATGGAAAGCATTCCATATGGAGTGCTTGTTATGGAATACCTTCCTGGAGAACCATTAGACTATAAAACAGATTTATCTAAGGCGGCTGATACTTTTGCTAGAATTCATGGATTAGAATTTACAGAAAATGATACAGATTTTTTGGTAAAGGAACCTGGTCCATTTACTGGCATCTATAATGAAGCTACTAGGCTGCTCACAAAATATTTTGAGTGTCCCAAGGCTAATATTGAAACATCAAGATTATTGGAAAAGGTAATTTTAGAAGCAGAAAATAGAAAAAATCAAGAAAAATTGCTTTTGGCTGACCCCTGGCTGCGGGTAATTAATACAGAGGTTAATTCTCACAACTTTATTGTAAATGAAGAAATGGGGACATGTCATTTAATTGATTGGGAAAAGCCTATTTTAGGCGAACCAGCGCAAGATCTGAGTCATTTTGTTATATGCACTACAACTATCTGGAAGAGGAATTATGTGTTATCTAATGAAGAAGAAAATTATTTTATTAATGGATATTTGCATAAGCTACCTGTTTGTCCCCAAAAAGATACTTTAAAAGACAGGCTGGAAATGTTTAAGTTCTTTAATTATGTTCGTGCAGTATCGTGGTGTGCTATGGCCTGGACAGAATATATTGAACCCGGACGGCTTTTAAGTAATGATGATACCTTTGATAAGATAAAGGCTTATATTGAACCGCAGTTTTTAAAAAGTGTTTTTGGAAATCTAAAAACCAATTTTTAGACTGAGCCAGGCTTTATAGACATCATCAGTAAACATCTTTAAATTATCTATTGTAGGAAGATTTATCACGCAAGGAAAAGCATCTTCAGTTTCATTTACTAAAAGACCTTTTTCAAGATTAGTAAGATTAGGTGTTATATGATGTAGCGAGTCTTTAAAAAGTGAAGGTTCTACTAAATATACAGCTGCCACAACATCCCAATTATGGAAACCATTTATATTAAAAGTACACATCATGTTTTGAAACCAGTATAAGCATTTTCGCGCAATATACTTTGCTGCAGGATTATCACTAGATAAAAGTCTTTCGTCAAAGTCTTTTTTAGTAAAAAAAGCATCAAGACAGTTATTTCCTGTAATTACAGATACATTTCTACCGTTTTTTAAAACACATTGAGCAGCAGCAGGGTCACAGGAAAAATTAAGTTCATTAAGAACCTTACCTTTGATAATCAGTTCTTGAGTGATACCCCCCATTAGGACAATTTTAGATACCTTTTCAAAAATCTCATTATCTAGTAGATATGCTCCATATATATTTGTTAGAGAGCCTAGGGCTAATAAGGAAATGTTTTCTTGATTAGCATTTACCGTTGCAACTATAAATTCAGCTGCGTCACTAGTTAAGGTATGTTTATCAGGGCTACCCTCGAGCAGGGGGATGTGAGTCGCATCAATATCATTTAGCAACTTTTGTGTTGCTGAATATACTGTTTTCAAATCGCTATTTCCAAATGTTGTAGTAATTCCACAGATTTCTATCCATCCCTTTCCTAATAGATAAAGTAAAGCTAAGCCGTCATCTACATCGCATCCTTCAACACCCATTGTATTATCACAATCGAAAATAACTTTCTTCACTTCAAAACCCTCCCAGAAGAAATTACCAGCTAATGTTTTCTATACCTATAATATTACAAACAGAATTGGATTACAAAAATTAAGTAGCAGTAATGGGCCAAGTAGAGAATCTCTTGCTTGAATAAGCTCGCAGATTGAGAGGAATCATCAAGAGGTATAGATTTTATGGAATAATCACCATTAGTTTAACCCTGGATCTTCGTCTTTTAAATATACAAACCAGTATACTAAACCTACAAATAGTACTCCACCTACAATGTTTCCTAAGGTTACAGGAATTAGGTTGTTTATTATAAAACTTCCCCAGTTTAACATATCTGTGTTAATTGGATATCCCAGTATTTCTTCGGCCTGTTCAAAACCAATATTTCTGTGAACTAAAAGAATACCCATGGGAATAAAATACATGTTAGCTATAGAGTGTTCAAAACCTGAAGTAACAAAGGCTGCAATAGGCAAGATAATCGCAGCAATTTTATCAGTCACACTACGAGCTCCAAAGCTTAACCAAACAGCAAGGACAACTAAAATATTGCACAGTATACCTCGCATAAAGGCTTCTAAAAAGCTATAGTTGACTTTGGTGTTGGCTATTAAAATTGTTTTAGCACCTACTAGCTGGTCATTAATTAAGGGCTGTTGAGCAAGATAAACTAATAACACCAAGATTAAAGCGCCTAGAAAATTGCCTGCAAAAACAATTACCCAGTTTCTAAGCATTAAATAGAAAGATATCTTCTTTTGTACATAGGCCATGACAATTAGAGTATTGCCTGTAAATAGTTCTGCACCACCAATTATTATTAGAATTAAACCAAGTGTAAATCCTAAGCCTCCAATCAACTGGGTAAATCCTAACGACAAAACAGAATCATGTATGATAAATGTATAGAACTGGGAGCCAAGTGCTATAAATCCCCCTGCCAGAAGACTTAGTACAAACATTTTTGTAAAAGAGTTTGTTGCTTTTGCCACTCCAATTTTTTCTACCCTTGACGCCATTTCTTTGGGAGAGTAGGCATCAATATGCAAATCCCACATTTTTTTCACCACTTTTTAGAATTGAAATTTAAGAGACTATTTGATTATCTAGTATACCCTAAATATTCATTTACAGTATTTTTTTGAGCTGTACTTAAAGTTCAGGATACTAGCTAACATGATTTAACAATGAGATTGAACCTAATTCTGTGTTATAATTACTTCCATATGAGAGGACTATCGGAGTAGAAATGGGGTGTTAATATGGATCCGTTAACTCATGCTTTAGCTGGTGCATTAGTGGCTTCTTTCTCAGGAAACCCTATATCCATAGCAGACCCCATTTTTTTGGGTGTTGTTTTAGGATCTATGGCTCCTGATTTAGATATTATATATCAGACTAAGGGAGATATGGCTTATTTAAAAAATCACAGGGGCTTCTCCCATTCATTTATTGGATTTATTATTATAGCTACTGGAATAGCTGGTGTCCTAAGTTTTATATTTCCAGAAACAGCTTTTATGACAGTATTCTTGTGGACTTTGCTCGGAGCATTAAGTCACGGGTTTTTGGATTTTTTGAATTCATATGGTGCGAAGCTTTTCTGGCCATTTTCCAAAAAGAAACAAAATTTAGGGATATTAACTGTTTTTGATCCTATTCTAACATTTATTATGGGGGCATCATTAGCTGGGCAAATGCTAAATCCTATGATAAATGTCATTGGCGCAATTAGCGTTATGGCATATTTGGCTTTTAGGGTTTATATGCGTTTAAGAGTAGCGTGGGTAGTTAAGAAAAAGTATTCTAATTTTAAAAAGATTATTGTGATTCCATCGGTTATCAGTATTTGGAACTGGCACTTTCTTTTAGAAAATGACAATAATATTACAGTAGGCGAAGTAAAGTTTTTGTCATGGGCAATGAAAATAAGGAGAAGCTATAGAAAACAGAAAAATCATCCTGTTGTCCAAGCAGCTATTAATAGTAAGCTTGGTAAATTATTTGGGGATTTCACTCCAATTTTTCATGTTGCTTTCCAAACAAAACCGAATGGGCATCTTGTTAGTTTTATTGATTTAAGATATTTTTTAAGAGACGATTTTATGCACCATGCTTCATGTATTATCAATGAGGAACTCCAGCTTATGGATGGAATTTTCCAACCTTACAACAAAAACAGAAAAATAAAGATTGCTAGTTAGCAAAGGGTGCTTTCTGGTATTTGATAACCTGTGGTTTAATTAAGTGCCACAGGTATTTTATTAAAAAAGCACTTACCTTGCATTAATGTTAATGATACAATTATATAGCAAAACTAACTATATGATTGATAAACTTAGAATAGATTATTGTAATACTACATGAAGGAGGTCTTTTATTTGTACAAATTGTTTTCCGGAAATGAAGCAATAGCTAGGGGTGCGTATGAGGCAGGAGTTAAGGTAGCGGCTGCTTATCCAGGAACTCCTAGCACAGAAATTCTCGAGAATGTTGCCAAATATGATGTAATCGATTCCCAATGGTCCCCTAACGAAAAAGTGGCCTTAGAGGTAGCTATAGGAGCTTCTATTGGGGGAGCTAGAGCATTATCAACTATGAAACATGTAGGAGTGAATGTTGCAGCTGATCCTCTAATGAGTTATACCTATATTGGGGTAAATGGGGGACTGGTTTTAGTAGCAGCTGATGATCCAGGAATGCATAGTTCACAGAATGAACAGGATAGTAGATATTGGGGTCTTTTTGCTAAAATTCCTGTTATTGAGCCAAGCGACAGCCAGGAAGCAAAGGATTTTGTTAAGTATGCTTTTGAAATTAGTGAGATGTTTGATACTCCTGTTATTCTAAGAACAAACACACGAGTTTCACATTCAAAAAGCATGGTCAAGCTTGAGGAACCTAAGGAAATAGTGATTAAGGAATATATAAAAACTCCTGAGAAATATGTTATTCTTCCTAAGCATGCTAGAGTTAGACATTCAGAAGTTGAGAAAAGAAGAATTGCTCTTGAAGAATTTGCGGGCAAAACCCATTTAAACAGAATTGAATGGGGTGATAGAAAACTAGGCATTATAACTAGCAGTATCAACTATCAATATGTAAAGGAAGTTATTCCAGAGGCTTCAGTTTTAAAAATAGGCTTAGCCTGGCCATTAAATGAAGCACTTATAAAGGAATTTGCAAATGGTGTTGAAAGGCTGGTAATAGTCGAAGAACTAGAACCAATATTTGAAACCCAGATTAAGGCAATGGGAATTAAAGTAGAGGGGAAAAGCATTATTCCTAGAGAAGGGGAACTTACAGAGGATATTCTTCGCAAAGCATTTTTTGATATTGAAAAGACTGAGTTATATCAATCAGCTCAAAATTTACCAGTAAGGCCTCCTATTCTTTGTCCAGGATGCCCTCATAGGGGAACCTTCTACGTTTTAACAAAGATGAAGCTCACAGTAACTGGGGATATTGGTTGTTATACCCTTGGAGCAGCACCACCCTTTAATAGAATAGATACTACTATATGTATGGGAGCATCCATAGGAGCATTGTTTGGATTGGAGAAGGCCTTAGGCAAAGAGTTTTCTCAAAAGACCGTTGGAGTTATTGGGGACTCAACATTCTATCACTCTGGAATGACTGGTCTCCTAAATATGGTATATAATGGCTCCACATCAACATTGCTTATTCTAGATAATTCCACAACAGCAATGACAGGGCATCAAGATCATCCAGGTACTGGAAAGGCATTAATGGGTCATGATACGCCCCATATTAATTTGGAGGATGTAGTAAAAGCATTAGGTGTAAAAAGAGTGCGAAATGCGGATCCATTTACTTTGAAGGACTTAGAAGCTGTATTAAAAGAAGAGCTTACAGCGGAAGAGACTTCAGTAATAATAGTAAAAAGGCCTTGTGCTCTTATTCAAAAAAAACATGACACTCCATATTCGGTGGACGAAGATAAGTGTATAGCATGTAAAAAATGCCTCAAGGTTGGGTGCTCTGCTATTTCAGTAGACCAAAAATCATCAATAGATCAATTAATGTGTGTCGGATGTGGTGTATGTAGGCAAGTCTGTCCTAAAGATGCAATTGTGAAGGCTGGTGTCCAATAATGACAAATAAAATGGCGGATAAAAGCATATTAATTGTAGGAGTTGGAGGACAGGGAACGCTATTGGCAAGCAAAGTGCTTGGGCAGGTAGTAATGCAAGAAGGGTTAGATATTAAAATGTCAGAGGTACATGGAATGGCTCAAAGGGGCGGTAGCGTTGTTACCCAGGTTAGGTTTGGTGAAAAGATATATTCTCCACTAATTCCTGATGAGGGTGCAGATATAATTCTATCTTTTGAAATGATGGAAGCCTTGAGATATTTGCCCTTATTAAAGAAGGATGGAAAAATAATCATTAATGAACAGAAGATAGCACCAATGCCAGTATTAGTAGGAGCAGTCAAGTATCCAGAAGATCCTATCAAGGAAATACAGAAAATGGGTATCGAAGTGATAGGCTTAAAGGCTTATGAGTTAGCTAAAGAAGCAGGTAACATGAAGGCGGCTAATGTTGTATTGCTTGGTGTTTTGGCAAAGGATCTGGATTTTGATGAAAACATGTGGGAAAATGCCATAAAAGAAACTGTTCCTGAAAGATTTTTAGAAGTAAACATGAAAGCCTTTGAAATGGGATATAATTATAACATTTAATGTGAATTTTTTGCTAAAAAGCAGTCATACTCGTGTGGCTGCTTCTTTTATTCCTTAATTTGTTAATACATCATATTAATCACCAGTATACACAATCCAATTTCTACACATGTTAAATAATGAAAACAAATTAAGGAGGAATTTTGCATGAAAAAGCAGCAAAGGCAGGGAGTCCAAGAGACTGTTAATAAAGCACAAAAAGCTCATAGGGCTGTTGAAGAACTGAATTCTAGTACTCAGCCTATAGAACTACTTGAAGCTAGCAAGCAAGTGCAAGAAGCTCAGCAGAATGTTCAAGCAACTGAGAGTCAATATATAAATCAACAAAATGGTACTGATTTTCAACTGCTTCAACAAGCAGAGGATGTACTTCAAATGGATCAACAAGCCATTGAACAAGTAGGTCATGAACTTATTGAAAAGGCACAACCCCCAGAGGTTAAGACTCAGAAAAATAGAGAGTACTAAAAGAGTATATCTATTTAACTGACTAACTTGGCGTAGCTCTGCACAGGTTCAACTAAGTCAACAAGTTGACAAGTTTCACTTCGAGTCTCCCATCTTCTACAAGTGGGAGTACAACGCCAACTAAGCCATTCATTCGTAGCTCTAAAATTCAGCGGGAGTAGAATCTCCCCCTGAATTAAGATCTTACTTCAATGAAGGATATTAGGTCTAATTCCTAGTATCCTTTTATTTATACTATCAGAAAGCACTATAAAAGTTTTTCTTAATTAAATTCCTGACAAGTGTGGTAAAATTAATTTATCAACTAATGACTTAGAGTACATAACGGAATGCCATAAGCTAAATATATTCTGATCTAATTCATAGTCAGATAATAATTGGTAAGGAGATGATATTCTTTGTCTAAAGACCTAAAAATAACAGTACTAGTAGAAAATACCGTTGGAATTAGTATTGGGTTAGTAGGAGAATGGGGTTTAAGTTTCCTAATAGAGATAGAAGGGAAGACTATTCTTTTTGATACTGGAGCTACAGGAGCGATAGTACCAAATGCACGAACGCTTGGAATTAATTTAGAAGATGTAGATTTAGTAGTATTAAGTCATGGACATTATGATCATACAGGTGGATTACGTTCCTTTCTACAATACTATAAGGGATCACTAGATATAATTGCTCATCCTGACATCTTTAAAGCACGCTATACTGTAACTGATGGTAAATTAAGGCACGTAGGTATTCCATATACACGTGCGGAATTAGAAGGGTTAGGGGCTAATTTTCAGTTAATCACCCAACCCTTAGAAATAGCACCTAACCTTTTTGTAAGTGGTGAAGTGCCTAGAAACTCTACCGTAGAAAATCAGGATCTGAGATTAAAAGTTTTAGAAGGTGATCAACAACTGATAGACTCTGTATTAGATGATTTTTCGCTTTATGTACCTACTGAAGCAGGATTAGTCATTATTCTTGGTTGTGCTCATGCAGGTATAATCAATATAGTAGAACATGCTCGTAAAGTAACTGGAATTTCTAAAATACACTCAATAATTGGGGGAACTCATTTAGGACCGCTACCAAAAGTTAGGCAAGAAGAAACAATTGAGTTCTTAAAATCTCTAGATTTAAAGCTCTTTGCGCCTAATCATTGCACGGGACCACAAGTGTCAGCAGAGCTATATAATATTTTTGCTGACTCCTTCAAATTTGTATCTGCAGGCAGCTCATTTATTTTAGCCCACTAAGTAATGCAGGAAAAGGGAGATAACTGTGGAAATATAATATGGTAGTTTTTCTGGATAAGAAGGTGACGGAGGTTGGGACAAATTTTGAAAACCCCTAAATCAGATTTGCTTTTTAAAAGTTCTGCTGGACATGAGGTACACAGGCATGAAAATAATATTTTTATTCGTTATAATAAAGAAATGCTTGCCTTCTCAACATCTCAGCTAAATGGCGGTATCAATAAAATAGACTATAGCTTCAATCATCAATTATCTAAATGGATTGAAACAGTTGATGATTTACCGGGAGGCAGCTTAAAAAACTATCTAGCCTATAATTCAGAAATCTTAGGGTTGGAAGGTAACCGATCAACAGGTTTAATCACTTCAGCCTCCATGGATAATGTAGCCATTATTCACGAAGTTCTCGGAGATGCGTCATTATTTGCTGTAGTCACGGGAGGAGCTAGTGTTAATGCTGCTAGGGCAGGAGATTCTGCTTCATATGATGAGACAAGCTTTGGAAGGTTTGTACCTGTTGCAGGCACTATAAATATAATGCTTGTACTTGAATTTTCCATACCTGTCGAAGGCCTTGCAAGGACTGCTATTGTGGTTACAGAGGCAAAGACAGCAGCTATGCAGGAGCTAAATGTTAAAAGCTGTTTTTCTGAAGGAGTAGCTACAGGGACTGGTACAGATGGCCTGATAGCTGCTTGCCATAACGATGATGAATATTCTTTTTCGGATGTTGGTACCCATTCCAGACTAGGAGAACTAATAAGTAGGATTGTAAAAAAGGGAGTTACAGAAGCACTAATTAAAGATGGAATAGAGGGGGTTAAAACACGATGAAAGGTACTTACAAAGTGTTGGTTCTACTTATTGCTTTTACATTCTTATTGAGTGGGTGTGGTAGTAATGCGATAGATGTAAATACAAATACGGACAGCAAAATTTTTAAGGATGTTTTAGGAAGAGAGGTAGAAATACTTGAACCTCCACAAAGGGTAATATCTTTAACACCAGCAGTAACTGAAATTCTATTTGAATTAGAGCTGGGTGACAAAGTAATGGGAGTTACTGAGTACTGTACTTTTCCTGAAGAAGCACTTAGCAAACCAAAGATGGGAGGGTTCGAAGATCCAAATATTGAGTTGGTTGTGGATGCAGAACCTGATATTGTTTTTGTAGCAGCTGGGATACAGACGGAGCTAATTGAAAGACTTGAAGAACTTGGTATTACAGTATTCTGTTTAGATGCTGCAAGTGTTGATCAGGTAATTAAAAACATAAGCATGGTAGGGGATATCATGGGGGTACCTGAGATAACCAAGAGTTTAACAGATGAAATGCAAGAAAAGGTAGATTATATAGTTGATAAGGTAAAGGACCAAGAAAAGCCTGTTGTGTTTTTTGAGGTATGGGATGAACCACTTATGTCTGCTGGTCCCGGAACATTTATAGACAGTATTATTAATCTTGCTGGTGGAAGTAACTTGGCAGGAGATGCTGATACCCAGTTTCCTCAGTTAAGTATGGAAATTCTCTTTGAAAGAGACCCAGATGTATATATTGCAAACGATTTTCATAAAAAGGGTGACATTATGACAAGACCTGGTTATGAAACTTTAAAGGCGATAAAAACAGAAAGGGTTTATACCTTAAATGATGATTTAGTAACATTGCCTGGGCCAAGGATTGTTCTAGGTTTAGAAGAGGTGGCCAAGATAATCCATCCTGAATTGTTTTAGTTATAAAGAAAACCTAGCCTTTCTATGACGAACAGGCAAATTGAGTGGAGTGCTGTAAATGGAGTTAGTGGACAAACCTGAAAATCCAAGTGTACAATTAAAATCGCGCCCCATTGGCAAAATAGTCTTCTTGGCTATTTTGCTTATATTTGTTTGCTTAACAGCCGTTACCATTGGGCCTGCGGATATAACTTTGGGTCAGACAGTAAAAATTTTACTTTCTGAAATACCGGTGCTGGGAGATAGCATTGTTCTTGATGATGTGAAAGTTAGCCAACAGACAATAGTGTTACAGATAAGGTTTCCTAGAATTCTTTTGGCTGCCTTGGTTGGTATAGCACTAGCAACTGTAGGAGCAACTTTTCAAGGTCTATTAAAAAACCCAATGGCTGACCCATATATAATTGGTGTATCATCCGGGGCTGCCTTGGGAGCTACTATTGCAATAGTAACAGGTCTCTCAGCTGTACTAGGATATTTTGCGGTGCCATGGATGGCATTCATAGGGGCTTTAATAAGCACCTATACAGTTTACAATATAGCTAGGGTCGGAAACAGCGTTCCTGTATATACATTGTTGCTAGCAGGGGTAGCGTTGAGTGCCTTCATGTCTGCAATAATGTCCTTTCTTATGGTTCTAAACTCTAATGAAATGCAGCAGATAATGTTTTGGCTCTTGGGAAGCTTCTCTGCAAGAAACTGGGGGCATGTTCAAGCAGCAGCACCATTAATACTTATTGGTGTGGTTATTATTAACTGTTTTACAAGAGAACTAAATGTTATGCTATTTGGGGACCATACTGCACAGCACTTGGGTATAGATGCAGAAAGAACAAAAAAACTGCTTTTGACTCTAGGGGCTTTTACTGCGGCCGCAGCGGTATCGGTAAGTGGTACCATAGGTTTTGTTGGATTGATTATTCCCCATGGAGTACGTCTTGTGGTAGGACCTGATCATAGAGCTTTAATGCCAATTTCCGCATTAGTGGGAGGTATCTTTATGGTAGCAACAGATACATTTGCTAGGACCCTTTTAGGAAGTGTGGAGATACCAGTAGGAATTATAACAGCCATGCTTGGAGGGCCATTTTTCATATATTTATTAAAAAGAAAGAAAGGGTCTGAGATTTAATATGATTATTCCTGGGTCAGAAATAAAAGTTAAAAATTTGCAGTTTGGATACGGGAAAAGTATAGTGCTCAAGGATATAAACCTTGAGGTTAGGCCTGGAAGCTTTCTTTCTATAATTGGCCCAAATGGTTCAGGCAAATCAACTCTGCTTAAAAATATTTCTAGAGCAGTCTTGCCACAAAAGGGAGAAGTTGAACTTGATTCTCAAAATCTCCTTTCAATGAAACCTAGGCAAATTGCTCAAAAGATGGCTGTTGTTCCCCAAGATACTGCAATTGAGTTTTCCTTTAGTGTGTATGAAACGGTTTTGATGGGTAGAACACCCTTTTTGGGAAGATTTGAAAATGAAAGCCCTAGGGACTTTGCTCTTGCCAAATGGGCTATGGAGATAACTAATATATGGCAGCTCAAAGATAGATCTGTTACGGAAATAAGTGGTGGGGAAAGACAAAGGGTGGTTGTTGCAAGGGCTTTAGCCCAGGAACCCAGGATTATTCTTCTAGATGAGCCTACTGCCCACCTTGATATTCAGCACCAGGTAGAGCTTTTAGAACTTCTGCAAAGCCTAAACTGGACAAGTGGCCTTACTATCATAGCGGTTCTTCATGATTTAAATCTCTCCGCCCAATTTAGTGAATCTATTCTTTTGATGAAAGATGGGGAGATCTTTGCAGAGGGAGAACCTCATCAGGTATTGACTCCAGCTAATATAAGAAAAGTATATAATATGGAAGTTGCCATAACTGATAATCCTTTGACAGGTAGGTTTAATGTGATTTCTCTGGGAAGAACTAAATCAGACCTAAAGGATGGAAAAGGCCTTCATATTCATCTTGTATGTGGTGGTGGGACAGGGGTATTTATCTTAGATAGACTTGTTCAGCTTGGCTATAAAGTAAGCTGTGGTGTTTTAAATATTGGAGATACTGATTGGAACAGGGCGAAGATGCTGGGGGTAGAAGTTGTGGAAGAAGCACCCTTTGCACCTATTAGTGAAAGATCTATCTTAAAGAACAAAACTTTAATTGAAAAAGCAAACTATTTAATTATAACCTCTATACCCTTTGGGAACGGTAATTTAGCAAACTTACAATTAACTGTAGAGGCCTGCCGGACTGGCAAGCCTGTTTTAATGATGGCAAATGATTTTTCAGAAAGAGATTTTACTGAGGGAAATGCTGGAAAGCTGATGGAGGAAATGAAAACAGCTGGTGTTGTACTTGTCCATAACCCACAGGAGATTTTTGAGTTCCTAGAGAATGATGTATAACCATATTATTCTACTAAACAGTTGAGGAGGTTAAAGTAAATGATGGCGTATAATATCTTTTCGTTCATACTAATGCCAATATATCTGCTTATCCCAGCGGTTATACTATATTTTGTGGTAAAGTTAGCTGTAAAGCATGCTGTAAAAGAATTGAAAAATGATGGAATTATTTAATTAGATTGCTAAGACGGCTATTTCCTGAGCTATCAGACTAAAGCCCTCACCCCTTTTTGAAATATACCCTGATACAATCAACGGCTTCGGAGAAGCTGTGTAAATAAACTGTCCGAACTTTTTATAAATATCTTCAAAGACAGTTACATCGGTGAGACCTGTTTCATCCTCTAAGGAGAAAAATACCATTGTTTTGCCACTTTTTACAGGTGGTCTTTGAGGCCTAATGGGTATGCCCGAACATTTCACCTTTGTTTTGTCTGGGAACTTCTTTAGTTCAGCTGCAGTATAGAAACCCTTCAATTTCAAGATCTTCCTTATTTTCCCCAATGGATGTTCATTTACGTGGATGCCTAGAACTTCGAACTGGAGTATTTCCCGCTCATCCGTAGGAAAATCAGGTACAGGAGAAGAGAAATGAATTTCCTTTCCTTTTAGTATCTTATGTAGCTTCCAAAGGAGGTCGCGGCGGTTTTGCCCTATGGAATCAAAAGCCCCTGAAAAAATTAGATTTTCACATAAATCCTTTGGAACTCCCGTTCGTTTATAAAAATCCTCAAGAGAAGTGAAATCCATTTGAGAACGAACTTCCAATATTTTCGGAAGGATTTTATCCTGCATCCCCTTTACTTGCCCCAAAGAAACTCTTATTTCTCTGCCTTCTACAACAAATTTATCCTTACTTAAATTAATATGGGGAGGAAGTATTTCAACATCTCTCCTTCTTGCTTCTACACATAAGGTTTGAGCACTATAAAACCCCATTGGCTGATTACTTAAAAGTGCTGCAAAAAAATGGGCTGGATAATGCTTTATCAGATATGCCGTTTTATATGCCGTTGTGGCAAAGGAGGCTGCATGGGCTTCACAAAAACCATAGCTTGCATAGGAAGCTATGTATGAGAAGATAACTTGGGCTAGATCCTGGGAAATTCCATTACTTTGAGCTTTAGTAACAAAGTGTTCTCCAATTTTCTCCATTGCCTTATAAGATCGTGCCTTGGTCATTATCCTGCGCACCTGATCTGCCTCACCAGGAGAAAAGCCTGCCACCTCAGTGGCTATTTCAATAACCTGTTCTTGGAAAAGAACAACCCCATAGGTTTTTTTCAAGATAGGTTCTAATTTGGGATGAAGATAAGTAACAGCTTCTGTACCATGGCGTCTAGCAATAAATGGTTCTACCATGTTTCCTTTAATAGGACCTGGACGTATAAGTGCTAGGCTGGCCACAATATCTTCCATATGAGATGATTTCAGTCTATTTTGCAATCCTCTTTGGGCAGGACTTTCTAACTGAAAAACACCTATGGTTTCTCCTTGCTGTAGCATATTAAAGGTATCTTTATCATCATAAGGTATAGCTTCATAAGAAAAGCTACTTTCAGCAAGCTTGATGCTTTCGTTGCAGTCTTCTACAGCAGCGAGTGTTCTTAAGGATAGCAAATCAAGCTTCACAAGTCCGAATGCTTCAATATCATCCTTGTCAAATTGGGTTATAGTCAAACCTTTGGCAGAAGGCTGGAGCGGTGTTACCTGTTCTAATGGGACCGAGCTTACAACTACCCCTCCAAGGTGAGTTCCAAGGAATCTTGGAAGACCAGCTGCCTGTTTACAGAAATCAAAGAGCTGGCTATAGTTGCTCCAATCCATGTTGCTTTTTCTTAACTCTGGAAGACTAACTAACACATCAGGAATCTGATCAGCATAGACATGGGGAAGAAGCTTTGCTATTTTGTCCAGTTCCCCTTCAGGTATTTCCAAAACCTTTCCTAGATCTCTTACTGCTCCACGAGCCTTAAAAGTATTATAGGTGCAGACACTTGCAACCTTATCCTCACCGTATTTTTTGACAAGATAATCTATTAAAATATCACGCTTACGGGAGTCAAAATCTATATCAATATCAGGTTTTTCAGCCCTTTCTAAGCTCATAAACCTTTCAAAAAGTAGTCCCCGAGAAATGGGATCCACTTCAGATATTCTTAAGGAAAATGCGACAACAGAGACAGCTACTGAACCCCTAGCTGCATACCTTATTTTCTTCCTTGAAGCATACCGTGCAAGATCCCATACCATCAAGAAATAGTCCTGAAACCCTAGCTTGATTATCACATCTAGTTCACCCTCTAAACGGGTTCTTATGGATTGAGTTAATTTTTTGTATCTTGCTGCTGCTCCTTGATAAACAATTGTTTTAAGAAAATCTGCAGCGTCTGTGCCAGGTGGTAGGGGAAATGAAGGAAATAATCTATTAGCTGTGGGTAGGGCGTCCTGACATCTTTCCTCTAATTCATGGATGTTTTTAAGGGCTACGGGATTGTTTTTAAAAAGATATTCCATTTCCATTTGGCTTTTAAAATAGCATTCGGCGTTTAATCTTCTTTCTTTATGTATTTGGTTTAAGGTGGTGTTTGTTCTGATACAGGTAAGGATGTCATGTAAAGCAAAGTTTTCTTTTTTTAAGAAATGGGTATTGTTTGTAGCTACTATTTTAAGATTAAGCTGTTGTGCTAATTGGTGAATATGATTTTGTAACAACTTATCACCTGGGTGAAGTAGGTTTTGTATTTCCAAGTAAAAGTTATCCTGATTAAAAATATTTAAATATCTTTTAGCTACTTCTAGTGCTTTATGAAATTGCCTATTTAGCAATAGGGCAGGTATTTCTCCTCTGTAACACCCGGAAAGGGCAATAAGATTTTCATGATATTTTTCCAGAGTCGAAAAGGAGGTTGTAGGCTGATAACGCCCCCCTTTTTTATAGCTTTCAGTTAGAATTTTGCAGAGATTATTGTAACCCTTGGTGTTTGTTGCCAAAAGGGTTAGGTGGTAGTTGTTTTCCAGAGTTATCTCACTACCTATGATAGGTTTAATATTAGCTTTTTTAGCAGCCTGATGAAACCTTACTGCTCCACAGAGATTATTATGGTCCGTAAGAGCTATGGATGACATATTTAAATTAGCCGCCATTTCCACCAGCTCTTCGGGTGAATTACAACCATCTAGAAAAGAGAAATATGAATGACAATGTAAATGAGAAAAGCTTATCATATTAGTTAACCTCCTAACCTCATTATACGAACATATGTTTGAATAGGCAAATGTTATTATTTGGTAAAAAGTGTTTGTAAAATTCCTACTTCTTAGCAGGAATTTGAGAATTTTTGGAGAAATACTTACTTAGTTAAGTTAACAAAGTAGCATTTAATGCTTTGTTTTTCTCAAAACGTTTACAAGTTAAAGTTAACTAAGTTAACTCAGGAGGAGCAAATAATGGCGCGAATTGGCGGAAATCAGCACTTAGTTCGCAAGACAAATCTAAAGCTGATTATAGAAACAATAAAAAGAAAAGGGACTATTTCCAGGGCTGAGTTGGCCAAGGAATTAATTTTAAGTGCTCCTAGTGTATCTTCAAATATAGATCAGCTATTGAAGATGGACTTACTGAGGGAAGTTGGCGAAGGAGACTCTGGAGGCGGGAGAAAACCTATCCTTTTAGAATTTAATAAGGAATACGGATACGTAATAGGCATTGACTTAAGTAGTGAAAATTGCAGGACTGCTTTAGGAGATCTACTAGGCAATATAATTGCCATGGAGCAGTTTAGCTTGCCTGAGGATAAAGACGGAGAAAAAATCATCGAAAAAATTATATATACTATTCAGGAGATTTTTGCTAGTTATCCTGAGACTAAAAATAAATTAAAGGCTATTACTGTCGGTACTCCAGGGGTAATTGATCCTGAAGCTAATACAGTACGCTTAAGTCCCCAGTTCAGGGGTTGGGATCATCTGCCAGTTAAGCAAATATTAAGTGAGCACTTTCAGGTGCCTGTGTTATTAAAAAACGACATTAACTTGGCGGCTTTAGGAGAGGCCCATTATGGGGTAGGGAAAAAAAGCCGTAACCTAGCCTACATTAGCGTGGATATGGGAGTGGGTGCTGGAATCATTCTAAAGGGAAAGCTGTTCGAAGGCAGTAATCTTGCTGCAGGGGAAATTGGCTACATGGTACCGGATGTAGACATGCTTGATGAAGAGTTCGATGGGTATGGTCCACTAGAGGCAAGAACATCCGTCCCGGCACTATTGAAACAAGTGAAAAAGTTAGTGGCTGGTGGGGAAGTTTCTATTATAAATCAATGGGTAGATGATCCGGATAAAATAACGTTGAAAATTATTAAACAAGCATTAGACAATCAAGATGCACTTGCTGAAAAGGCAGTTACAGCAATTGCCAGATACTTGGCTGTAGCAACCGCCAATCTTCAGGCAGTATTAGACCTAGATCTAATTATCATTGGTGGTGAAATTAGAGTATTAGAAAATCACTTGCTTGATCTAGTTAATAAGCAGGCTGGAAAGATAATGCCCACTAAACCAGCAATAATATACTCTGTGCTTAACAGTAAGGCGGGTATTTATGGGGCCTTTGCGATTGGACTAGATTATGTGTTTAAGCATTTATTGGATTGAATTTTGGCATTTATGAAAGGGGGATTGAGACATAAGGTTTTCTGTGTTAATAGTTACTCTTTAAGATGTTGATAGTTACTTTTTAAGATTATGGAGGAGGAGAAAAGATGAAAAAGTTTTTAGTTTTATTGTTAGTACTTGGCTTAGCTATAGGTTCATTAGCCGGATGTAGTACATCTGAGCCTGATGAAGAGGGAGAACCAGAAGATGGTATAGTAGAAATTACATTAACTAGCTGGAGAACTGAAGAAATTGAAGCTTTTAAAATACTGAATGCAGAATTCAATAAAGAATACCCAGACATTAGGGTAAAATATGACCCTATTAAAAACACAGAGTACAACTCAGTATTAAGCATGAGCTTAAATACTAATACTGCTGCTGATTTAATGTATGTTAGACCTTTTGACAGGGGTGTAAGTTTATTTGAATCCGGATATTTGGTAGAAATGAATGAAGAGAACTTACCTAACCTGGCAAGTGTTCCTGAAACCCAAAGACAGGTTTATAAGTCTGAAGATGGAAAACTTAATTCTGCTCCATATATGTATGTATCCTATGGATTTATCTACAACAAGGGTATCTTCGATGAACATAATTTATCAGAGCCAGAAACTTGGGATGAATTTTTTACAGTATTAGATAAACTTAAAGCTGAAGGCGTTACTCCCCTTGCCCTTGGTACTAAAGATGGCTGGGTGATGGATGAAGTAATAGCTAATCCCAACTATGTCAATTTCCTTGATGGGGAAAACTGGCGTAATGCTATTTTAAAAGGTGAAAAGAAATTTACTGATTCTGATTTTGTAGGTTATCTAGAAAGCCTTGACAGATGGAAGGATTACATGCCCAATGCTTACCAGGCAATTGGTTATGTAGAATCACAACAGTTATTTTTATCTGAGCAAGCTGCTATTTACCCAGCTGGATCTTGGGAAATCGGCTATTTCCAAGATCAAAATCCAGATATGGAGTTTGGTGTATTTATGTCCCCAACAGTCAATAAAGGGGATAAGCAGTGGCTAGCTTTCAACGGTGGAGCAGGGGTAGGAATTAATAAGAACTCAGAACATGTTGAGGAAGCTTTAATTTATGCTAACTGGTTACTAAGTGAAAAGGCACAGATTCTTACAGGTAACTTGATGGCAGGACTTTATCCAACTGTAAATGTACCTCTTGATAAGATTGAAGACGAATTAGCAAGGGAATGGATTGAAGCTTCAGGAGCAAATGGTGAAAACTTTGCTGTATGTTATGGATTAGAAAATTTCAACAGAGAAGAACCATCTGCCGGAACGCTTAATATGGAGAGTATTACCAGCATGTTTAATGGAGATATGACTCCACAAGAAGCTGCGGAACATCTCCAAAATGGATTGGCAAGTTGGTACATACCATTTCAGGAATAATATCAAAAATCTAAAATATCTATGGGATGGTCAATGAACCATCCCATAGATTATATTTTACATCTTGCATCGTGAATGGAGGGGAATTTGTGAATTCCAAAGAAAGATTACTAGCTGTCTTAAAAGGAGATATGCCAGATAGAGTTCCTATCAATACTCTTGAGCTACAGGGATGGAAATCCAATGATTGGTATAACAAGCAGCCCAAGTATGCTGAGTTGATGGACTATATCAGGAAAAATACTGATGGAATAAATTTTTGGTATCCCTATACAGGTCAACGTATTGGTGATTCGGATAAGGGATTGGGCCGTTTTTTGACAGGTACCAAGAAAATAACAGAAGAGCTTCGTAGCTGGCGAGAAGGGGAAGATACTTACACCGAAATTATCATAAAGACCCCAAAGGGTGACCTTAAAATGGTGGAACGTTTCAATGATCTAGTTAATACTGTTTGGGTTATTGAACATTTTGTGAAAGATCTTAGTGATTTGGAAAAAGTACTTTCAATTCCATATGAACCATTTCTGCCCGACACTAGTTCTCTAATACAGGCTCAGATTGAAATAGGTGATAAAGGAATTATTACAACTGATATTGGGGACCCTATTGTTTACGTTTTTGACTTATTTAAGTATGATGAATTTTTAATGTTTGCAATGACAGAAGAGAAAAGAATGCATCAGTTATTAGAAATATATTTTGAGAGAATTTATAATTACCTGCAGTATCTTCTAGAAAATGGTGCAGGACCATTGGTAAGGATTTATGGCCCCGAGTTGGCAACACCTCCTTATTTACCAAACAGATTGTTTAAGGATTATGTATATAATTATGATAAGAAGCTTATTGATTTAATCCATAAATACGATTGTTATTGCCGAGTGCATGCCCATGGTCGGGTAGGCCAGGTTTTGGAATATATTGCAGACATGGGTGCAGATGCTATAGATCCTGTTGAGGCCCCTCCTAGTGGTGATATAGAATTGGCGGAGGCGAAAAGAATTATTGGTGATAGGGTTACCATTTTTGGAAATATCCAACTCCATGACTTGGAATTGCGTAATGAGAAAGAAATAATAGAAATTACAAAGCGGACAATTGACCAGGGGGCACCAGGGGGAAGATTTGTTTTGATGCCCACGGCTGCCCCACTTGATGTAGAACTTAAAGAAAGAACTAAGAATAATTACGTTGCGATGATTGATACAGCACTATCATACGGAAAATATTAAGATATAGGTGTGATGACATGGCAAAAAAAAGAACTAGATATGGAATAATCCTATACTTATTGCCAGCAGTAATTCTATATACGCTATTTATGGCCTATCCATTAATAATGTCCTTAGGTATGAGTCTATATGAGTGGAATGGCTATGGTCCAATGAGTTTTGTTGGACTTGAAAATTTTAAAAGGCTGCTTTTTGTAGAGCCTTTTAATGCTAGGTTTTTTAATGCCCTGACGAACAATTTTAAATTATTTGCATATACCACCTTATTTCAAAATGTGGTGGCTCTCTTTTTAGCGGTATTATTAACCAAAAAGTTAAGAGGGACAGATTTTTATCGTACAATTTATTTTATGCCTGTCACTTTATCCGTATTAATAGTAGGTTTCATATGGACGCTTATTCTAAATCCTACTTGGGGAGTACTGAACAAAGGTTTAGAATTAATAGGTCTGGTGAATTTAGCAAAGCCTTGGTTAGGGGACCCTAACTTAGCGTTACCAGTAATTGCATATGTTAATTCCTGGCAATTTATTGGCTTGCCCATTATGATGTTTGTAGCCGGGATTAGGGCAATTCCCGAAGAGCTCTTTGAAGCGGCTAGAATAGATGGGTGTAATGAATGGCACGTATTTAGAAATATAACCCTGCCCGGACTAATGCCAATAATTGGCTTAGTGATGATATTAACAGTAGTTGGAAACTTTAGTTCATTTGAAATTATTTATGCCATGGCTGGTACCATGGCCGGACCCAATTATGCTACGGATGTTTTAGGAACCTTATTTTATCGTACTGCCTTTAGCGCTACGAGTGCACAGCCAAGCATGGGGATGGGAGCAGCAATAGCAGTCTTTATGTTTGTGATTATCTGCTTTGGTGTGGCAAGTTGGTCATACATTGATTCCAAATTTAACAAGAGTTAGGGGGGGAAAGATAGTGAATCCTAAAGTACGAATTACTAATCTGATGACTCATGCCATTTTATTGGCTTATTCCTTTGTAGTCATTTATCCTTTGTATATTATGGTCATTACCTCCTTTAAGACAAATTTAGAAGTGATGACAAAACCTTTTGGCTTACCACAGAGCATTAATTTAAGCGGTTATGAGACAGTATTGCTACAAACTAATTTTTTAATTTATTACCGCAACAGTATTATGGTAACGGTTGTTTCTTTATTGCTAATAATAGTGGTTTCAACTCTGGCTTCATATGCATTAGGAAGATATGAGTTTCGCGGAAATAAGCTGATTTATTTCTTTTTTCTGGCCGGCATGATGATACCTATCCGCCTGGGAGTTTTGAATTTGTTTCAGATCTTTCAGAGTCTAAATCTATTTGATAACTTATTAGCATTAATTTTGATCTATACAGCTATGGGGATCCCCTTTTCAGTTTTTATCATAACTGCCTTTGTGAAACAAATTCCTAAAGAAATGCTGGAGGCAGCACAAATTGATGGGTGTAATGACTGGCAAATATTAATAAGAATTTACTTGCCACTACTGCGTCCCGCCATAGCCACATCAGCTATTTATCACTTTATACCAATTTGGAATGATTTCTATTTTCCGTTGATATTTATCAAAAGTGATGCATTAAAGACCGTACCTCTTGGAACAGCCATCTTTTTCGGCCAATTTCAAACAGACTGGCCTACTGTATTTGCTGCATTAACAGTAGCGGTCATACCAGCCATAATTTTCTATCTAATCATGTCAAAACAATTTATTAAGGGACTTACTGCTGGTGCAGTAAAAGGATAGGAGGTAGTTGAAGTGATACAAAAAAGTAAACGAAGGTTAACAGTATTAGGCATAGGGGCACATCCCGATGACTTGGAAATATCTTGTGCTGGTACTTTAGCAAGGTACCATCACCTAGGTCATGAAGTAGTTATGGGAGTAGCCTGTGAAGGTGATAAGGGACACCGCCATATTGCTCCTGATGAGCTTGGCAAGATAAGGATTGAGGAGAGCAAAAAGGCTGCTCGACATTTAAACTCCCCTGTTTATAATATGGGATTTAAAGACGGAGAGATAGAGGAGAATTTGGCGAGCAGATGGAGAATGGTGGACTTGATTCGAAGGGCTAATCCTGATCTCATTATCACTCACCATCCAGCTGATTACCATGCCGACCATGTGGCAGTTTCTAAACTAGCAGTTGATGCCAGTTTTATGGTATCAGTTCCCCACATTATCACGGAGTACCCAGCTATTGACAAAGTGCCTCAAATTTACTTTATGGATAATTATGCTGGTGTAAATTTTGCTCCTACGGAATATGTGGATGTGACTGAAACATTTTTTTTAAAGGAAAAAATGTTGGCTGAACATGTGAGCCAAATTGACTGGCTCAGGGATCATGACAATATGGATATTATGGAGTTTATTAAAATATGTGGCCGCTTTCGTGGTTTCCAATGTGGAACAGAATATGCGGAAGGCTTTATCAGGTATATAAGTTCATTAAGGGTTACCCCTGAACGACTTCTTCCTTAACAATCAATGCAAGTAATGGGGTGGATGCAATAGTGAAGAAACTAGATATAATTGTAGCAGGAGATGTCAATTTAGATATAATACCAGGTAGCTTTGATGAACTACCGAAAATGGGTGAAGAATTATTTATCGATGAGATGGCTGTGACTGTGGGTGGTAGTGCTGCTAACACCGCTATCAGTTTATGCAAGCTAGGCTTAAAAGTAGCCCTATACGGGGTAGTGAGTAACGATCATTTTGGACAGTATATCTTATCATACCTGGAAAAGCTGGGAGTAGATACCTCACTAATGGAAGTTGTAAATAAAGCAGATACGGGAATTAGTATCTGCCTGACATCAGGTAAGGATCGAGCCTTTATAAGTTATATGGGAAGCAACAAACTATACAATCCAGAGAAACTATTAGAAAAAAGTGTTGAAAATGCTGGACATATCCATGTAGCTGGTTTTAACTGGCGAAAATTAATTGATGGCTATGTTAAGGTTTTTGTAGAGTTAAAACGACGAGGCATGTCGACATCGTTAGATATAGGCTTTGACGATTATGAAAAATATTGGGAAAAAATGAATCAGGTTCTAACTAACATAAATCTATTTTTCCCTAATGAAACAGAGGCACTAAAGCTCACTAGTGAAGAAAATGTGGATAAAGCTTTAAATATATTAAGTGCTTTGGTGCCGATAGTAGTGATTACTAGAGGCAGCAAAGGAGCTATTGCCAAGGACCATAATGGAAGCTGGAAACAAGCTGCTTTTCAGGTGGCTGCGTTAGATGCCGTAGGGGCAGGGGATGCCTTTGATGCCGGATTTCTCTATGGGTATCTGAATAATCTTTCCACAGCTCGGTGCCTGATGCTGGGAAGTGCGTGTGGAGCCATTGCCGCATCTAATTATGGGGGAGGAGCCTCGGCACCTGATTTGAAAATCTTGGAAATTTTCTTAAAAAAGCATGATTGCCAATAAGGAATCCAAAGCATAGGGGGTTGAATAACCATGAATTCATATGAAAGAACAATGGCAGCAATAACCTTTCAACCAGTTGATCGAGTTCCTGTATGTCCATTTGTGATGGCATTTGCTTCTAAATTTGCCCAAGTGCCTTATGGGAAGTACTGTACAGATTATCGCAGCATGGCTGAAGCACAATTGGCTTGTGTGGAGCATTTTGACTATGATATTGTTACTGCAGATACAGATGCTTATCGTGAAGCCGAGGCTTGTGGTGCACTAATTGAATTTCAAGAGGATGACTTGCCAATTGAAAAGATAAAAGCAATTGCTGAAAAAAAAGACCTCTTAAATATGCAAGTACCAGTAATTAGCGGGTCTTATCGCTTGGCTGATAAAATAGCAGGAGTGGAAGAGTTACGAAAAAAGACTGCTGGAGAAATACCAGTTTTAGGCTGGGTAGAGAGCCCATTTCAAAGCGCAGCTATTTTGAGAGGCTTGACAGAGTTGATGATGGATACCGTAGAAGATGAGGACTTTGTGAGGGAATTGCTTGAATTTACAACACGGTTAGCCATTGACTTTGGTGTTGCGCAGGCTAAAGCGGGAGCTCATATAATAGGGATTGGAGACGCAGTTGCTTCCCTGATTTCACCTAAATCTTATGAAACCTTAGTCCTGCCTTACAATAAAAGGGTGATCGCAGCAATTAAAAAAAGTGGTGCTAAAGTCAAATATCATATCTGTGGTGATGCCTCTCATTTGCTAGAACAAATTAAAGTGCTAGGAGCAGATTTAGTTAACATTGATTCCAAGGTAGACTTGAATAAAGCCAGGGACGTGCTACAGGATACTTGTATTAAAGGAAACATAAATCCTAGTGGGGTGTTGCTACAGGGAACTGAAGAAAAAATCCTAACCGAGGCCAAAAAGTGCATCGAAATAGGTGGGTTGGGATATATATTAAGCCCTGGTTGTGAGGTGCCTAAAGATACATCTCATAACAATTTTCAGGCATTATTAAGAGCAGTTAAGTCGGTATAAGGTAGTACCCATGTTACAAGAGACAGACCTCAAAGGGGAGACTAGTCTTATTGGACCAGGAGAAGTGAAGGAAACATGGTTAGAAGTAAGCGTTAATGAAGGAACTGGAGGGAAGAAAAATGGCACAGGTTGAATTGAAAAACATCAAGAAAAATTATGGAGATGTAACTGTTGTCCACGATTTCAATTTGCTTATAAATGATCAAGAATTTTTGGTGCTAGTTGGTCCATCTGGCTGCGGAAAGTCCACCACATTAAGGATGATTGCTGGTTTAGAGGAGATTACAGCTGGGGAATTGTATATTGACAATAAACTGGTTAATGATATTTTACCCAAGGATCGGGATATTGCCATGGTCTTTCAAAACTATGCACTTTATCCTCATATGAGTGTCTACGAAAATTTAGCCTTTGCGTTAAAGCTTAGAAAGATGTCAAAGCCTGAAATAGAGAAAAATGTTCAAGAAGCAGCCAAAATACTTAACTTAGAGGACTATTTGCACCGCAAGCCAAAAGCCCTCTCTGGGGGACAGAGGCAGAGGGTAGCCCTAGGAAGAGCTATTGTTCGCCATCCTAAAGTATTTTTGATGGATGAACCACTATCTAATTTGGATGCCAAGCTGAGGGTGCATATGCGAACAGAAATTAGCAAGCTCCATAAACGATTAGGTGCGACTATAGTCTATGTTACTCATGACCAAACTGAAGCTATGACAATGGGAGATAGAATTGTGGTCATGAAGGACGGTTATATTCAACAAGTGGATACGCCCTTACATTTGTACAATACACCAGCTAACATGTTTGTTGCCGGGTTTATTGGTTCTCCTGCTATGAACTTCCTACCAGTTATGTTAAAGCAAGAAGGAGAGCAGTTAATTGTGGAAGGTGAAAAGTGGCAGGCACCGGTACTTAATAACTGGCACGAGGCTCTGAACAATAGTGATTTGGTTTTAGGTGTAAGACCTGAGGATATCAGACTTGGGCTTTATACTGAAGGGGCGCGGGCTTTTGGGTTAGTAGAAGTAATAGAACCTATGGGAGCAGAAACCTATGTGTATGTAAATTTGGCTGGTAAGACTATCATAGCTAGGGTAGAGGCCAATCTGTCCATAAAAACTGGAGACAAGGTAACAATTAATTTTATTACTGACAAGCTGCACTTATTTAATGGCAAAAGTGAGCAGACAATTTTCAATGGAAGTCAGGTTAAGTAGCATGAAAATACGCATCTTGGATGACTATTCAAAATTAAGTGCAGAAGCAGCTAAATATGTAGCTTGCAGGATAGAGCAAAAGTCCAACCTAGTGCTAGGTTTAGCCACAGGTTCTACACCGTTAGGAATGTATAAGCAGCTAATTAAGCTTTACCAATTAAAACAGGTAAGCTTTAGTCAGGTTACCACCTTTAATCTAGATGAGTACTATCCCATTGCTAGAGAAATTCCCCATAGCTATTATAGCTATATGCGGGAAAACCTCTGGAATAGAGTTGATATAAGAATGGAGAACACTAATATTCCTGATGGAAATCCTGTGGATGCCCTTAAAGTTTGCCTGGATTATGAGGCCAGGATAGAGGAGGTAGGAGGAATTGACCTACAGGTGTTAGGGATTGGTGAGAATGGTCATATTGGCTTTAATGAGCCAGGTGCTTCCTTGTCTGCTAATACCCATCTAGTCAAGCTAAGTGAGGATACAATAAAGGCTAACAGCAGATTTTTTGTAGATATTAATGATGTACCCAAGCAAGCCATTACCATGGGAATGGGTACTATTATGAAGGCAAAGGAGATCATTTTGCTGGCTGCTGGTGAGAGCAAAGCAGAGATAATTAAAGAAACATTAACTGGTGTTATCAGCACCCAAATACCTGCATCTATGCTCCAGGTCCATCCCAGGGTGACAGTACTTTTGGATAAAGGGGCAGGTAAGCTTATATAGTAATGGACATTCCTGTCCACAGGTACTGCCCTTTATCCTAGTTCAGACGATTTTTTAGTCGTAACTTTTATACAAAAACCATTTCTTTTCCTTTATATCGTAAAAGATTTCCCATAACCCTTTATCTAGAGTTTCAAGGCGGTAAAAGATTTTTTCCCCTTCACCGAGCCACCATGAACCTATATCCTTCCACTGCTCTATAATCTGAAGTGTTTCATATTTTTCTTGTCTCCAAATAAATGAAATGGGCAGTCCATTTTTGGTTTCAACCAGAATATTAAGCTCCCAAATTTTTGTCATTTTAATTTCTCCCTTGTCTATATGGATCATATAAGGAAAGAATCTGTTCTCTTCTGCTTACATGAGGGCAGATAGAAATAGAAGGTAAACTTTTTACATGGTCAAGAGATTGACCTCTAGCGGGTTGTAAATCGTAAATGTCTAGTTGCTTACCATCAATGGCTTCATATTCCTTAACTTGAAGAGAAAAATCTAAAAGTTGGTCTTCATAATGGCCTTTAAATACAGATTTAAAAAAACTCAAACATGTATTTTCAAAAATACCCCATTGGTTTTTAGGTTGAGAGTAGATTTCTTTTTCACTTAAAGTAACGCCTGTATACATATTTGCATTTAAGAAAATGGTGCGGCAACCTAAATTTTTATTTGCTAATTCCAAGGATAGCTCTTGGCATGCTATTTTGATATATTCCAGAAGGTCACTAAAGTTATGGTCTGGGGGTATTGATTTATATATTACAAATTCTAAAGGTAATGGAGAAGTAGCATAGGGGAAGATCCCATTATTCAATAAATATATAATCTTTGCATCTTCTCCAAGGAAATCTTTAAGGGTCTCCATGGAAATTCTATTTGTTTCACTAAGACTGTTTATTCCAAGGTTAATCAATGTTTTCAAAGTTTTAGAAGATAAAAGAAAATGTAGCGCTTTTAAAGCTGTTGTCTGAATAAAACTAGATGAATTATTTTTTTCTACCCATGATAAATATCCCCAGTTTGTTTTTTTTCTAATAAGCTGGGGATGTCTAAATGAAGTTAGGGCAGCAATATATGCCGCTAATCTATTATAAGCTAAACCAAAGGTTACGATTTTATGTGGAAGCAAATTCAGATTATTAATCTGGACAATAACTTTTTCCAGATTAATTTTTCCCATTTCAATAAAAAATTCGTTATCCTGTTTTTTAATTATATGGGGAGATAAAGAGTAACATGAATCAATAAAACTTCTATTAAAACTACCATTTTTTAATTTCACAAAAATAACAAGGGACATAGAAAAACCACCTAACCAAACTAATGTTCGTATAACAATTATAGTAACAGATAAATTAAGTGTCAATCTATAAATTTTGGTAAAGATACAAAAAGGGTTTATACAAAATTTGGAGAATATGAGAATATAATTATTAATTTTAAAATATAGATCAAGGTAGGGTAGTTTCAAAATATGGATGGGAGGATAATATGAAACAACAAAACAAAGTTCTTAATGCTAAAGAAATAGCTAAAATGATAGATTATCCCATGCTGAAACCTGAAATGACAGATGAAGAAGTTATTGAAGGATGTAAAATTGCTAACGAATATAGTGTGGCAACTGTATGCGTAAGGCCTTATGATGTAGCTACTTGCAAAAAAATCTTAGAGAATTCAGAAGTTCTTATTAGTGCTGTGATAGGTTTTCCCCATGGGAATAGTACTACAGCAGCAAAACTATATGAAGCCATAAAGGCAATGGAAGATGGTGCAGTGGAGCTTGACATTGTAATGCCTATTGGCAAAATACGTTCAGGGGATTGGGATTATGTAAAGGAAGATGTTAGAACAGTTACTGAGGCATGCCACGAAAGAAACGTCCTAGTTAAAATTATTTTTGAAAATGCTTATCTTACTAATGAAGAGATAGCTAAGTGTTGTAAGTTATGTGAGGAGTTAAAAGTGGATTTTGTTAAGACATCTACAGGTTTTGCAGGAACAGGTGCAACACTTGAACACATTAAATTAATGAGAGAAAGTTGCGGGCCCCAGGTAGCGATTAAGGCTTCAGGTGGAATTCGCACATTAGAACAAGTATTAGAGCTATATAAAGCAGGAGCAACTCGAATTGGTACAAGCGCTACGCAGAAAATAATGGAGGAAGTAAAATAAATAGATCATTAAATATTGCTAGTACACAAAGATCAATATTGTGGTAAAATGAATTTGTTGGTAAATTTTTGAAAGAAAAAATTGAGGAGGAGTGTAGATGTTTAAAAGAAGAGTTGGTTTGTTTGTAGTTTTGCTATTTATGTTAGCAGTAGCTGCTGGATGTGGTGGGACAGACGATGCACCTGCTAATGACCCTGCTAATGACCCTGCAGGTGAAGATGCTGGTTTTAAAGTAGGGATGGTTACAGATGCAGGAACTATTGACGATAAATCGTTTAACCAAGGGACTTGGGAAGGTGTATTACAAGCAGGAGAAGACTTTGGCTTTGAAACAAAGTATTTAAAACCTGCAGGAACTACTGAAGCTGATTATATTAAGGAAATTGGAAACCTTTATGACGCTGAGTTTAAATTTATTGTAACTCCTGGATTCAAATTTGAAACAGCAATATTTGCAGCACAAGAAAAATATCCAGATGCAAAGTTTGTATTGATTGACGGATATCCCCATGCTGGTGATTGGGTTTCAGTTGTTAAGGAAAATACAGTTTCCATCTTTTTTGCGGAACACGAATCAGGTTTCCTAGCAGGTGTTGCAACTGCTCTCCAATTAGAGGATGGAGAAGCTGGTTTTATTGGTGGGATGGAGATACCTGCAGTTCAGAAATTCAACTGGGGTTTTCAACAGGGAATCCAGTATGCAAATGATAACTTTAACACAAGCATAGCTATAGAAGCAGAGAATGTCATTTACCAAGGAAGTTTTGATGATGTTGCTGCTGGTCAGCAGTTAGCTGCACAGATGTATGACAAGGGAGTAGACGTTATCTTTACAGCTGCTGGTGGTGTGGGTATTGGTGCCATTAATGAAGCAAAAGCTAGAGCAATAGCTGGCAATGACATTTGGATTGTTGGTGTTGACGTTGACCAATATGCTGAAGGTATTTACGATGGAGACAAATCCATTATTCTTACTTCTGCTATGAAGCAGATTGATAAATCTGCTTATGACATGATTAAGGCTGAAAAGGAAGGCAACTTCCCAGGTGGGGAGACGCTAATGTTTAGTGCACAAAATGATGGTGTAGGAATACCTAGCGAGAACCCAAATCTTAGTGAAGAAGTTGAAGCTAAAGTTGCTGAAGTATTTGCCCAATTAAAGGCAGGAAGTTTAGTAGTGTCAGATGTTCAAGGTGAATTAATTAAGTAAATGGATTGATTACAGTATGAGAAAGGGACGGTATTAATCCGCCCCTTTCTTTTTGAGTATGATATTGAGTGAGGATGTTGTTGACAAAGGTGGGGTAGCTATGGAGTATGTTGTTGAAATGCAAAAAATTCGCAAAGAATTTCCTGGTGTAGTTGCCTGTGACGATATTACCCTCCAGTTGAAAAAGGGAGAGATTCATGCACTATTGGGTGAAAATGGTGCAGGGAAGTCTACTTTAATGAGTATTCTTTTTGGTCTTTATCAACCTGATAGTGGGAGTATAAGTCTTGGGGGAAAAAAAGTAAACATTTCCAATCCCAATATTGCTAATGACCTTGGCATTGGAATGGTTCATCAACACTTTAAACTAGTGCATAATTTTACAGTTACAGAAAATATTATTTTAGGTATTGAGCCAACCAGGGGATTAATGGTGGATACGGACTCAGCTGCTAAGAGAATAAAGGAGCTTTCAGAAAAATATAAGCTTAATGTAAATCCCCATGCAAAAATTTATGACATTTCAGTTGGTATGCAGCAGAGGGTAGAAATACTCAAAATGCTTTATCGAAGTGCAGATATTTTAATTTTTGATGAACCAACATCAGTTCTGACTCCACAGGAGGTACAGGAACTAATGAAAATCATGGGAAATCTGATTACTGAGGGAAAATCTATTATTCTAATAACCCATAAGCTAAAAGAAATTAAAGCAATTGCTGATCGCTGTACAGTTATTCGCAGAGGCAAGCATATAGGTACAGTAGATGTTGCTTCAACCTCAGGAGAGGAATTAGCAGAAATGATGGTTGGACGAAAGGTCTCCTTTAAGGTGGATAAAAATAAAATGGAATCTGGTGAGGTTATTTTAAGTTTAGAAAATCTATCAGTTCGCAATATTCATGGGGTTCTTGGATTAAAGAATTTTTCACTAGATATATGCTGGGGAGAGATACTTGGTATCGCTGGTGTTGATGGAAACGGTCAGTCAGAAATAGTGGAATCACTTCTAGGTCTGAAAAAGGTTGAAAGCGGGAGAATACTTTTTAGAGGAATGGATATCACCAACCTGCCTATTCGGGAGAGGATTAACAAAGGCCTTTCCCATATTCCAGAAGATAGGCATAGAGATGGGCTTATTTTAGACTATACCCTGGAAGAAAATATGATTTTAATGGTGTATTATCAAGAGCCCCTTTCCAGAAACGGTCTTATAAACTGGGATAAGGTTCACCAATACGGAGAAAAAATTATTAATGATTTTGATGTTCGTGCTGGACAGGGCAGTTCCTCTTTGGCTCGTTCACTTTCAGGTGGAAACCAACAAAAGGCTATTGTTGGTCGTGAAATTGATAGAGACCCAGATCTTTTAATTGCTGTTCAGCCTACTAGGGGATTAGACGTTGGCGCCATTGAATATATTCATAAGCGTTTAGTAGAACAGAGAAATAGAGGAAAGGCTGTTCTACTAATATCATTAGAACTAGACGAAATTCTTGATATTTCGGATCGAATTGCTTGTATTAACAATGGAGAGTTAGTTGATATAGTCAATGCTGATGAAACCAACGAAAATGAGGTTGGTTTAATGATGGCAGGAATAAAGAGAGGTGCTACAGCTTGAAAATAAAATTTAACAATGAATATTTTTTATCTCTGATTGCTGTAGTGCTAGGGTTGATAGCAGGAAGCATTCTCATGCTAGTTGCTAAAAGCAATCCAGTCGAAGGATATATATACCTGTTCCAAGGTGGGACAATGAATATTGAAAGAATAGGGAACTCTCTAGCTACTGCTACTCCTTTAATTTTTACCGGCCTTTCAGTAGCTTTTGCTTTTAAGACAGGGTTATTTAATATTGGTGCAGCTGGACAAATGCTAATTGGTGGACTTTGTTCCACAGCGATTGGATTGACCTTTGCCTGGCCAAAACCTATTCTTCTGATAGTTATGCTTCTAGCAGCCATGATAGGTGGAGGACTTTGGGGTGCATTACCTGGTTTGCTTAAATCAAAGTATAATGTCCACGAGGTTGTTTCTACTATAATGATGAATTGGATTGCTTACTGGACTGTTTATTATACGATTCCAGCTTATTTCAAAGGCCAATTCTTGGAAACAGAGTCGAGAAGAATTCCATATGAAGCATCATTAAAAGTTCCTTGGCTTACAGATTTATTTTATGGCTCTTATATTAATCTTGGTTTATTTTTAGCTATTTTATTTGTAATTATAATTGCATTCATCCTTAATAAGACAACCCTAGGTTATGAGCTAAAGGCTGTTGGCTATAATAGACACGCAGCTGAAACAGCAGGAATAAATGTAAACCGTAGTATTATTCTTTCAATGGTCATTGCGGGTGCTTTGGCCGGGTTAGCTGGTGCAACGTTTTATGTTGGATATGCTTCTAATATGCAGATTGGAGTTTTGCCTTCTCATGGTTTTGATGGTATTGCAGTAGCCCTTTTAGGCGCTAATTCACCAGTAGGTGTTATGGTGTCTGCCATCTTCTTTGGTCTGCTTCATACTGGAAAAGGTTTCATGAATGCAATGACTAGTATACCTCCTGAGATAGCTGATACAATTATTGCTACTATTATTTACTTCTCAGCCACCAGTATCCTAATCCAAAGAAACTGGGACAAGCTGAAGAAAAAGCTGGGAGGTGCCAAGTGATATGCTAAGTGTAATATTACTAATTTTTCCATATGCTATTGCCTTTACTATTCCTTTATTAATAACCTCTCTTGGAGGACTATTTAGCGAGAGAAGTGGTGTTGTTAATATTGGTCTTGAAGGTCTGATGGTAATAGGTATGTTTACTGGGGCAATTGTTATTTCTCAGTTAGAGTTCATTTATCCTGGTACTGCTATTTGGATTGGCCTACTAGCTGCCTTTATTGCTGGTGCTGCATTTTCTCTATTGCATGCTTTTGCCTGTATTACTCTCAATGCCAATCAGGTCATTAGTGGGATTGCAATCAATATGATGGCAGGGGCTCTTACTACCTTTCTAGCCAGAAATATTACGGGTAGTGGTAACATCCAAATTGTTCATGGGATGGCAAGGCAGAATATCAACCTACTGTCTGATATTCCAATACTAGGAAAGCTCTTTTTCACCACGAGCTATTCGACAACTTGGTTAGTATTATCCATACTTCTGATTTCATGGTTTGTACTCTACAGAACAGCTTTTGGATTACGATTAAGGGCCTGTGGTGAACACCCCCATGCTGCTGATTCTGCTGGTATTAATGTTTATGTGATGCGCTATATTGCTGTTATGATATCTGGAGCATTTGCCGGGTTGGGAGGGGCTATTGTGATTGTTACCTACTCAGGTGAGTTTAATGGAACGGCTGCAGGTTTAGGATTTCTTGCCCTTGCTTCATTGATCTTTGGACAATGGAAGCCTCTTGGTATCTTAGCTGCAACCTTATTTTTTGGTTTTGCTAGCACCGTAGCTAACGTTTCTCAAGTGATTCCTCTTCTTGCTATTATCCCTGGTATATTGCTAAAAACTTTTCCATATGTGTTTACTCTCATAGCTTTGGTATTGTTTTCAAAATCTTCCCAAGCCCCTAAAGCGGCTGGGGAACCCTATGATAAGGGAAAACGTTAGAAATAAGCCCAGGCCAGTCCACAGGTCTTGGGCTTTTATTTTTCAGCGCTCCTTGCAGGATTTTTTAACAATTAGCGAGAAGTTAACAGGAGTCTTTTTTCATTTTAGGAGGGCATCAAAGATGGCTTTGGTAAGAGACTTCATGGAAAAGAGTTTTCAGACATTAGCCCCAAAGAATACACTACTATGGGCTTTAAAGCTTCTCAGGACTAACAGAATTAGGTATATCCCTGTTGTGGAAAATGGGGATTTTGTAGGACTTATTGCTGAAAGAGATTTGAGAGATATACTTCCATCAATTGTAGAAGAGTGTGATATGGAACTTTTGAATTTGACTTGTGTTCAATCAGTAATGCAGGACAAGATTATTTCAGTAACAGAAGATACTACTATTCTAGTTGCAGCAAAGATAATGACAGATAACAAGGTTGGATGCCTTCCAGTAACTAAGGGTAATAAGATTTTAGGTTTATTTACAGAAACCCATGCGATTAGAGGATTGATTTCTTTGGCCAATAACATTCAAAATTAATATTAATAATTAGCCTGGTTTTTTAACATAATATTA
Organism: Desulfitibacter sp. BRH_c19; assembly: GCA_001515945.1. Taxonomy (NCBI): domain Bacteria; kingdom Bacillati; phylum Bacillota; class Clostridia; order Neomoorellales; family Desulfitibacteraceae; genus Desulfitibacter; species Desulfitibacter sp. BRH_c19. Next base: position 93,763 of record LOER01000023.1, on the reverse strand, counting down.
ATAACTTGTACATTAGTTGGGGACATTCCTCAGTTACACAGAGCTAGCTTTAAAAGAGGTGTGTCCCCGTACATTGAATGGAGGAATTTTATAAATGGTCTATCCACAATCGGAAAATAGTAGTACTAGTTATAAATGTGCGAACTGTGGTACCATGTTTTCTTTAACAGAAAACAAAGAAAGTGAGTGTCCTATTTGTGGTTTTCATTGCAATGAAAATAAGTGTAATATGCTTGATGCGTCTGATGAGGGTTACTAAATGGTAATCCTCATTCTTTTTTAGTAATTATTATTGCAATGAAGAAAAAAAGCAGGATAGAGTATTTCTCTTAGAGAATTAAGAATTATCTAAATGTGACTGAAAATTTAAACAATTGAATAGAGGGGAGACATGAAATGATTTTTAATACTATAGATAAACCTCTTTTTCAGGAAGTTGAAGTTCTGACAAAAACGAGGGAAACCCAGAATTCATATACCTTTTGTTTTTCTTTTATCAAAAAGCAATTAGTAAGAAAGTTGGAGTTTTTACCAGGTCAATTCAATCTATTAGATATTCCAAGTCTTGGAATTTTTAAAAGTATTATTACTTCTAATCCTAATGAGATAAATACATTTGAACATACTTTTCGGTTCACTACAAGAGATAGTATAGAATATAAAATTATTGAACGTCTTATGGAAGGAACTGTAATTAAAGCCTCAGGACCATTTGGAAATGGATGGTTAGGAACAAAGCTACAGGGTAAAAATTTATTAATTATTACTAGCGGGTTAGGGTTTAGATCTATCAAGCCTATGTTAGATTATATATATCATCGAAGATTTTTGTTTAACGAAGTAGAGGTTCTATATGCTGTTAAAACACCTAAAGATTTTCTTTACATGGATGAATATGAAAGATGGAAAAATGTTAAGATTGACATGAAGTTTATTGTAGAAAACATTCCTTTAAATGACACTACAAAACATAAGAGAGGCCTTATTGTGAGCCTTTTAAAAGATATGAATAGCACCTGTGACGATACAATAGCCCTAATTTCTGGACCTGAGATGATGCTTAAATTTGCTGCTAATTTTTTATATAGAAAACAGTTTAATGATAAGCAGATAATGGTTAGCTTAGATTATCTACTCAACAAAGAAGATCACAAGTGGGTAAATTTAAATGGTCCAGTTTTTTCTTTAGAAGAAATAAAAAGTAATCTGATTTTGTAGTGAACTCGTTCAGCTAGAATTTTTTGGATAAAAATTGTTAACCTGCTGAATAATATAAGAAAGAAGATTATGGTGGGGTAAGATACATGGAGATATGTCCATTGTGTAATGGGTTAGAAAATATTCAGGAATTTATATGTCCTCATTGTGGCATAAAAATGATCGATAATGGAAGCATTAATGAATTTGTTGGACCGTATAGTCCATATGAAGAATTAACTCTCAGAACTGATAATGTGGACAATAAATGTGTTCACTTGGTTAGTTGTTCAAAGTGTGGTAGTGATTTTAGGTTGTCAATAGATTTAGTTGAATTATAGATAAGGGGAAAGTGTTAATTTCTCTTTTTCTCTTTGTCTGGAGTCCCAATTGATCAAATCCTTTATTAAACTGTTTTTAATTAATTTTGACCAGGCTTTTTGTAATCCTTCTACATAATTACTGTTGAGGGATGATTTTTTTTCTATCAGAGGACACGTATATGGAAGCTTCAAAGTCTCCCAAATTAGTATTAAATTGCCATCTTTTGTAATGTGGGGAGTTAATGGAAAAGTTCTGCACTGTATAGGGCGCTTTTCTCTCGGACAAGGCTTTAAACATTTTGCATAGTATACAGGTTGTAACCAACTTCCGGGAAAATCATAATTTTGGGGATTATGGGTTTCCCATGATAACCAGTCCATATCTTCAGAGTTGAACATTTTTTCTTCCCCAGGCATTAAATACATCCCCATATCCTGGTTGTAGGTTTGACAGCAAGCAGCTTTACACAGGGTTCCACAGTCCTTTGTATCCAAAGGTCCTGGATTTAATAATTCATATATCTCTTGATAATCTATTAATGTAAGCTCCATATTTAATCTCCTTAATAGTATTGGAGTTGAGTTAATGTCATCAGTTATAGATTCTATACTATATTATATGATTTTAATAGGGTATCCTGGAATTTTTTTCGTAATGCTTCTTGAGGGTCTATCAATACCTTTTCCAGGTGCCTATTTTATAATATTTGCAGGCTTTTTAGTGGCTGGAGGTTTTCTGTCTTTTTGGCCCGCCCTATTTTCAGGGGTCATGGGCTTTTCTTTAGGTTCAATGGTACCATTCTTTTTATCTTTTCTTTGGGGTAAGAAAATTCTATCTAAGATTAAGAAAGTAAACCTAGGATACCATACAAAATTCTTATCTGGGCAGAAATGGTTGGAAAGATACGGACCAATGGTTGTTGTATTTAGCAGACCTCTATTTTGTGGAAAATATGTATCTTACTTTGCTGGAATGACTAAAATGTATCCCACCCAGTATTTCTGTTATACCCTCATGGGGACATATCTGTGGTGTGGTGGGTTGTTAATAGCAGGCATCGTATTTAAAAGTAACTGGCAGGTTGTCGTGAACTATTCATCTATGGTTTTCCCAGGTGTATTATCATTGGGTGTAGTGTATTATATTATTATCCGTTTTTGTAGTAGATTTAGCAAATATCTAAAATAATGAAAAGTGAACTCATTCAGCTAATGCTGAACATCGGGGAATCAGATGGAGGCTTTACTCCACCTGATTTAGAATCTTAAAGAAGTATAGAATTTTTTGGATAAAGGTGTAGATTAATGAATCTAAGTGAAAAGCTGATAAAATTTTGCAAGGACATGGGATTTGATCTGGTTGGTATAGTAGAACCGGATTTTTTAAAAGACCGTTTGGATGTTTTAACAGAAAGGCGTAGAAAAGGATATAACTCTCGTTTTGAAAACCCAGATCTTAATCTTCGTACATCTCCCCAATTAGTTTTACCTAATGTAAAGTCAATTCTTGTACTTGGACTTGGTTACTATTCTGATGTAGAATCTAGCCCAGAACCTCTCAAAGCACAGGTAGCTCGTTATACGCGGGGAATGGATTATCATCTAGTTATGAAGCAAAAAATGAATAAGGTAATAGAATATTTGAAGTCAGAAGAAGAAAGTTTCGAGTATAAGGCGCTAGTGGATAGTAGCCCTTTATTAGAAAGGTTTCTTGCAGAAAAAATAGGGCTTGGTTGGATAGGGCAGAATTCTTGCTTTTATACAAAAGCCACAGGTTCCTGGATATTCCTTGGAGAAATATTGCTAACAATTGAACTTGGCATTACTGAAGTTTCTTCAGTAGAGACCGGTTGCAAGAATTGTAAAGTCTGTATCAAAGCTTGTCCTACAGGTGCTATAGAAGGAATGTATACCTTAAACCCGCATAAATGCCTAGCCTATGTCACTCAAGCTAAGGAAATAGTCCCTAAAAAATTACGTCCATTAATAGGTAGCAACCTAATGGGATGTGATATCTGCCAAGAGGTATGCCCTAATAATAAAGGTGTTTCACCTAATGGACACAAATACCTTGAACCCCTGGATTTTTTAGATATTAGTTTAAAAGATATCTTAACGTTAACTAATTCAAAATTTAAACAACTTTTTTCAAGAGCCGCTTTTGGTTGGTGCGGAAAAAAAGTTCTGCAAAGAAATGCTTTAATTGTTCTAGGTAATCAGAAGCAATCTGACGCAATTCATTTGATAGAACCATTTTTAAATCATGAAGATTATAAAATGAGAGTACATGCTGCATGGGCTTTAGGTCAGATAGGTAATCAACAGAGCAAAACCCTTCTTGAGAAAAGTATGCATATTGAGAACCATTTGGAGGTTGTCCACGAAATCAAAGATGCTCTGGATAAAACAAGGGAAAAGACGCCACACTATACTTAATGGATGTGTTTAAAGGGAATATTTTGAACTATCATCTGAAAGGAGCGAGAATTCGATTATGAAATTTCGTATGGTGCTTGGCGGGTTATTGTGTATTCTATTTATATTTGGTTGCAACCAATCTCCTCCACAAAAACCTAAGCCTCCTGAAGGAAAGGTTGGTGTTATATTTACCTTGATTGAGGAGGATATTGCTAAGATAATGGAAAAAACTATGGAAGAGGAAGCTAAAAAGGAAAATGTAGCTTTGGCCTCAGTCGAAATGGCACCAACTGAAGAGGATTTACGAAAAAAAGTGGATGAAATGTTAAAGGAAGATATAGATGCAGCAATTATACAATTTGGCCCGGGAAAAGGTAACAGCGAGGTTGCAACAAAAATCATGGAGGAAGGTGTTAAGCTAATCTCCATTGGGGTAATGCCCGAGCAGGTTCCTTTAGATGGACATATTGCTCCTGATTTTGTTAGAATTGGTCAGATACAAGGGAGCTTTATTGGCAAGAAGCTAGAAGGAACTCCAGGTGAGATAGTAATATATACCTTTGAAACTAATGCAACAGCTTTTGCAGAAATGGTAAAGGAGGTTGTCGATGAGTTAGAAAAGGCCAAAATGCAATATGCTATTAGGAATTTACCTGCTGATGATATAGAAGGGGCTGCAGATTTTATTGCAAGGGATTTAAGTCAAAATCAAAATATTATTGGTAGCATATTTCCATCTAGCCTGCTAGCATTAAAGGGTGTGGAAGCTCTTGATACTGTTGGTAGAGATCCTCAGGTGATTACAGTAGGCTTAGGTGCCACTAAGGAAGCAACTGAAGCAATCAAACAGGGTTTTCATGATGGAGAAGTGGATTATATGCCACAAATGATTGCTAGAAACGCGCTGAAAGCAGCAGCCCAGTTAATTAAGGATGATCAGTGGGATAGTGAAAAGACTCTTAAGAATGGAAACTTTGATGTTCCTGGAAAGATAGTTCCTGTAAGATTAATAACTCAAGAGAATACATATCTTTTAGATGAGCGGTTCAAATTGCTTGGCAACCAGAAAAGCAGTGGTTCGAGTTCTAAGAATCAGGGTAATTCCCCATCATCAGGCAATAGTCCCATGACGCTAATGATCGAGACCAAAGAAGGAAATGTAAAAGTAGAAATTCCCAAGCCCATTAAAAATTTAGAAATTGCTCCTAAAGAAGAGAATAAACCAACTCCATTAATGTTAACTATTGAGACAGTTGAAGGTCAGACTATTGAAATGGAGATTCCAGGGGAAATTGTAACCTTGCAGCTTCAGCAGGCAGAAAAAGAGTAAAAAAGAAAAGACCAAGACATATGGTCTTTTCTTTTAATTTGTAAGTATTGCAAAACACTGAGGATTTTCTATAAATGCACTATACAAGGGTTTATCTTTTATATCTGATATAGGCTGCTCCAAATTTGGTGCGGCTTTTATTTTTAACCCTACCGAGTTTTTATAGTCTGGATTTTTTATCCAGTCACACTTACCCTTTTCAGTTTCTATATAGAAATAAGCAGCTCCTGACTTCTCCAAAAATGCTTCAGAGATAGCACTTACATTTGCAGCAATTAAGTTAGCAACAACTAAAAAGCTTTCGCCGGGGTTAATGATAACATGGCCATAGTTGGAGGGTATGTATACTTTGTCGCCTGTTTTGGCTTCAATTGCAATGACTTCTTCCACTTCATTGTTGCGGCCATTTTTTTGGAGTAAAAAGATAGCTTCTCCGGATAACACTTCATAATACTCTGAATAGGTTTCCTTCCCTGTACTTTTCAAAGGTTGAAAAGTACCTATTGTTTTAATGAATTCTTTTCCAATTTTTCCTGGAAACATCACAACAATATCGTATCGGATATTAACTTCATTAAAGATTGTTTCATCCTGTTCATAATAAATATTTTTGTATCTATAATACAAGGGGACTTCAGTCGGCGCTACCTTATAATAAAAGAAGGAAATTGCATCTTTTATAGTGCCAATTTCTGGTTCAACAGGATGAATTATTCCTTCGGTAAAGACTATAGTACCCTTATCCGTAAGAATAATATCTGTACCAAATATCATTAATAAAGGCCTCCTTGGCAGCTTCTTTTAAATCATTATAGTATAAATTATAAAAGATTACAAAAGAAAACTGTAAAATAACCAGCTTATGACATTAAGCTGGTTATTTTTAATCACTACATTTTAACCATATTTGTTCCGCAACATTCCTGCTCTATACTAGATGTATTGCTGCAAGTTTTACATAAGTAAGATCCTTGTCTAACTGTTGATTTACCACAGCAAAAATCCGGTAATCTTGAGGTTTTCCCACATTGACTGCATATGTAAGCCAAAGTAACACCTCCACCTATTAATATATTTATTTCTTCCTTATTATAAAATACCCATTATTTGTTAGTATTACTCATACTCAAAAAAAGTTATACATATATTTAAGGTAAAGTGACTATCTATCTAGCTTTCTGCCAAGGGGGAACAGAATGGACTTTTTAGAAAAGCTCAAAAAATCCCAAGAAGATATGAAGAAACTAAAATGGGAAGGCAGCTTTGTAAAATATCTGCAAATGGTTAAGAGCAATCCAAATATTGTAAGATTAGCTCATAGCAGAATATATGACATGATTTTATCCCAAGGTTTTAGAGAAATAAATGGAGAAAAACAGTACAATTTTTTTTCAGTTGAGTTGTTTGGCCTAGATAAGACCCTTGAAAAGATTGTAGAAGACTATCTTTGTTCTGCAGCAAGAAGATTAGATGTTAGGAAAAGAATTTTGGTATTGGTGGGTCCTGTAGGTGGAGGTAAATCTACAATAGTTAATATGTTAAAAAAAGGTTTAGAGAAGTATAGCAAAACAGAAGCAGGCACTTTGTATGGAATCAAAGGATGTCCCATGCATGAAGAGCCTCTGCACCTGATTCCAGACCATATGAGAGGTATGTTTCAGGATCAGTATGGCATATATATAGAAGGAAATTTATGTCCTTCATGTAAAGTCAATTTGCGTGAAAAGTATAATGGATGTATTGAAGATGTACTAGTTGAAAGGATAGTGATTTCTGAGGAAGAAAGAAGGGGAATTGGAACTTTTACTCCATCAGATCCAAAATCTCAAGACATTTCTGAATTAACAGGGAGCATAGATTTTTCAACTATTTGTAAATACGGATCAGAGTCAGATCCAAGGGCGTATAGATTTGATGGAGAGTTCAATAAAGCAAATAGAGGATTAATGGAATTTCAGGAGATTTTTAAATTTGATGAAAAGTTTTTATATAATTTATTGAACTTATCTCAGGAAGGCAATTTTAAAGTGGGGAGATACGCCTTAATTTCAGCTGATGAAATGGTTATTGCTCATAGTAATGAAGCAGAATACAAGGACTTTATTAATAATGAAAAAAATGCAGCTCTACGTTCAAGGATGGTTACTGTACCTGTAATGTATAACTTAGAGGTAAACAATGAAATCAAAATTTATGAGAAAATAATTAATAAAAGTGATATAAATGTTCACATAGCACCCCATGCCCTATGGAGTATTGCAGCTTTTGCTGTCTTAACAAGGTTAAAACCATCTCAAAAGCAAGGCTTAACTTTAATAAAGAAACTAAAGCTTTATAATGGGGAAAAAGCAGAAGGGTTTTCTGGAAAAGATTTAAAAGACTTAAAAATGGAGTTTCCAGGGGAAGGAATGGAGGGTATTGATCCTCGAATTTTAGTTAATCTTATGTGTTCCTTGCTAGTCAAACACCAGAATGAATGTTTAAATGGACATGAAATATTAAAGGCATTAAAAAGATCCTTGCTTGAGGCTGGATTTAGTGACAGTACAAACAACGAGAAATATTTAGGTTATATAGAACTAGTTAGACAAGAGTACATCAAAAAATATACCAATGATTTTTATAATCTCTGTAAATCCTCCTTTTCAAAGGAAGCCCGAGTAATATTTAGAGAATATCTTAAGATGATAAACTCATATTTAAATGATACGGAAGCTGATGAAAATTTTATGAGAAGTTTGGAAGAAAACATAGGGATTAGTGAGAATGCTAAAAATGGATTTAGAGAGGAAATAGCAATCAGGTTTACAGAGAAAAATTTAAAAGAATTGGATTTAGATTATAGTTCCCATAGTGTCTTAAAGGAAGCTGTTGATAAGAAGCTCTTTTATGATTTCAGAGAAATAATTAGCTTAAAAGTAGGCTCTTATCACCATGAAGATAGAAAAACCCTAAATAAAGCAACTAAGCATTTGATTGACTATAATGGATATTGCGAGTTGTGTGCATCAGAACTGTTAAATAACATTGCTGGTTTAGCATTTAGATAATGTAAAAATATGTTATTAAATTTTGCATGCAAATATACTTTCCGAAACAAGATTACTGTGCTATAATACAATTTAAGAAAATAATGTAGGGCGATGACGTCCTCAATAGACCTGCTTTCTAGGCGGGTCTATTGGGGGCGTTTTTTATTTTCACTAGCCAAGTTTTGTTTTATCCGAAATATTTTATGTGGGTTAAGACCCCCACTTCTATAAGTTGGCTCTAAATCAGGTGGAGTAGAGTCTCCATCTGATTCCCCAATGTTCAGCTTTGGCTGAACGAGTTCACTCTATTTTGTTATGAATTAGGAGCTTAATTTAGCGTGAGATTGATTAAAAAGAGAGGAAACTCCATGTCTGCAGATTTAGCTTTGGCTACTACAGGTTTAAATGAATTAGACAAGATAATAGACAAATTGAGGATAGGCGATAATGTGGTTTGGCAGGTTGAAGATGTCAATGACTATCACCATTTTATTATGCCCTATATCAAAAGGGCTTTGGAGGATAATAAGCGGGTAGTATATATGAGATTTGCGCGTCATAAGCCCCTTATTAAAGTTAGAGAAGATGTTGCAATCTATAAGTTAGATGCCCATCGGGGTTTCGAGTATTTTTCTTCCCAGGTTCATAATATTGTAACTAGAGAAGGAGAAGATGTGTATTATGTCTTTGATTGCCTAAGTGATTTACAGGAAATCTGGGCAACGGATACTATGATTGGCAACTTTTTTGTGGTTACATGTCCGTATCTTTTTCAATCTAGAACAATAGCCTACTTTGCAATTTATAGAAATAATCACTCATTTAAAACTATAGCCAGTATCAGAGAGACAACTCAATTACTGATAGACGTTTTCAGTTATGAGGGGAACCTTTATGTTCATCCATTAAAAGCTTGGAAAAGGTACTCACCTACGATGTTTTTGCCCCATAAAAAAGCAGGAGAAAGTTTTGTGCCCATCACTAACAGCTATGATACTACTGTACTTTTATCATACATGGCCAAAAAGAGGAAGAAAACTGCTAAAAGAAATCTTGACTATTGGGATCAATTATTTTTAGATGCTGCAAATCTATTAGAAAGACCTTCTGGAGATGGTGAAAAACATCAGATGGTTGAGCAGCTTTGCAAAATAATGATTGGTAGAGAAAAGAGAATATTAGGCCTTGCAATAAACCATTTTACATTGGAAGACTTATTAAATATTAAAGCAAGGCTTATTGGAACAGGATTTATAGGTGGGAAGGCTGCTGGAATGCTTATTGCGAGAAATATTCTTTTAGGGGATAAAACCATTGAGTGGCAGACCTACATTGAACCTCATGATTCCTTTTATATTGGTTCGGATGTTTTTTACACTTATCTAGTTAAAAATGGTTGGTGGAAATTACGAATGAAGCAAAAGGCAAAAAAGGGGTATTTTGTTGAGGCACAAAACCTAAAGGAAAAAATGTTAACTGGAGAATTTCCAGAGGAAATTAAAGAGCAATTTTTGCAGATGATAGAGTATTTTGGCCAATCTCCCTTCATTGTTAGGTCCAGCAGCTTACTCGAAGATGGCTTTGGGAATGCCTTTGCTGGTAAATATGAAAGCATTTTTTGTGTAAATCAAGGCACCCCAGACGAAAGATACAAAAATTTTAAAGAGGCTGTCCGTAAAATTTACGCAAGTGTTATGAATGAAGATGCCCTTGCTTATAGAATGCAGAGGGGCTTGGATCAGCAAGATGAACAGATGGCACTTCTGGTTCAAAGGGTATCCGGTGCTTATTATAATAATTATTTCTTTCCATATCTTGCAGGGGTAGGTATATCACATAATACTTTTGTCTGGAACAAAGACCTTGATCCTGAGGCCGGCATGTTAAGACTTGTTTTCGGACTAGGAACAAGAGCAGTAAATAGGGTAGAGAATGATTATCCTAGATTAGTTGCCCTTGATGAACCACTATTAAGACCCCATGCAGGCTTGGCAGACATTAGAAGGTTTTCTCAGCATTATGTGGATGTATTAAATGTTAGGGACAATAGATTAGAAACAGTAACTTTAAAGAGGTTAACAAATGAAAAGCTTGATATAAATATGGAGCCAATTGGTTTAAAAGACTATGAATCAATTCGCAAGCTCAAAGAAATCTGTGATATTAATGAGGATATCTGGATTCTTAATTTTGACAACCTATTTTCTAATACTTCATTTAATACTGTGATGAAAAAGATGCTCAAGAAGCTAGAAAGAATTTATGAGTACCCTGTTGATACTGAGTTTACAGTTAATTTTAATAAGGATGGTTCATTCAAGATTAATCTTTTACAATGTCGCCCTCTGCAGACTCAAGGAAGTGAAGAGAAGGTAACAATTCCAAAAATCATAGATGATAGCAAGTTGATTTTGAAGCTCGAAAACAGTTTTATGGGAGGCAGTATTTCTAGAGAAATACAAAGGATTATTTATGTTGATCCAAAGAGCTATAGTGAATTAACAACATCTCAGAGATATGAAACAGCACGTATAGTGGGTAAGCTAAATAAGAAGATTAATGATAAATTTAGTACACCAACCTTATTATTAGGACCAGGGAGGTGGGGAACTACCACACCTTCACTAGGTATACCTGTAAGCTTTTCGGAAATAAATAATATAGCTGTAATTGGTGAGATAGCACATAAAAGTGGTAGCCTAAGTCCAGAACTGTCCTATGGAAGTCATTTTTTTCAAGATCTGGTAGAAACCAATATTTTTTATATGGCTATTTTTCCTAGTGATCATAATGTATTTTTTAATTGGGATTGGTTTAATAAACTTCCTAATGAGTTATCAGAAGTACTCTCTGACAAAGCTGACTATTCTAATGTCGTGAAAATTTGCGATTTGAAAGATAGTACTGTAACTATTGTGGCAGATATAGTTACACAAAAATTAGTATGTTTATTAAATAATAATTAAATTAAATTTGGGGGTAGGTAATATGTTAATTGCACAAGAAATTATGGATCAAGTTATTAAAAGGGACGAAAATGAATTAGAATTTCATCAAGCAGTACATGAGGTTCTTGAGTCGTTGGAACCAGTTCTAGAAAAATACCCAGAGTACAAAGAACTGGGAATTATTGACAGAATGGTGGAACCTGAAAGGCAAGTTGTTTTCAGAGTTCCTTGGGTTGATGATAATGGGAAAGTACAAGTAAACAGGGGTTTCAGGGTACAGTTTAACTCTGCTATAGGGCCATATAAAGGTGGCTTGCGTTTTCACCCATCAGTAAATTTAGGTATAATAAAATTTTTAGGTTTTGAGCAAATATTTAAGAATTCCTTAACTGGTCTTCCAATCGGTGGAGGAAAAGGTGGTTCTGATTTTGATCCTAAGGGCAAGTCAGAAGCCGAAGTTATGAGATTTTGCCAGAGCTTCATGTCTGAACTTTTCAGACATATTAGTGCTGATACAGACGTACCTGCTGGGGATATTGGCGTTGGTGGAAGAGAAATAGGCTACATGTTTGGTCAGTATAAAAAGTTGACTAACTTATATGAAGGTGTATTAACAGGTAAAGGTATTCCCTATGGAGGATCTCTAGGGAGAACAGAGGCTACAGGTTATGGAGTCGTTTATTTTGTAGAACAAATGCTAAAGGCTAAGGGAGATTCCTTTAAAGGTAAAACTGTAGTAATATCAGGTTCTGGTAACGTTGCAATTTATGCAGCTGAAAAGGCACAAGAATTAGGTGCCAAAGTTGTTGCAGTATCTGATTCAAGTGCGTATATTTGTGATGAAGACGGTATCAATTGTACTATAGTTAAAAGATTAAAAGAGGTTGAAAGAAAGCGTATTAAAGACTATATAAATGATGTTCCTGAGGCTACATGTGTAGAAGATTGCTCTAGTATTTGGTCTATTAAATGTGATATTGCTATTCCCTGTGCAACTCAAAATGAGTTGGATGGAAATGCAGCTAAGATGCTTGTAGAAAATGGAGTAATTGCTGTTGCTGAAGGTGCTAATATGCCATGTACTCCTGAGGCAGTTAAACTATTCCAGGAAAATGGAATTCTATTTGGCCCAGCCAAAGCTGCTAATGCAGGTGGAGTTGCATGTTCTGCCCTTGAAATGGCACAAAACAGCATGAGATTACAATGGTCATTTAAGGAAGTAGATATTAAATTAAACCAAATCATGAGAGACATTTATATTAAGTGTGATGAGGCAGCAAAGGAATTTGGCAAAGAAGGGGATTTCGTGGCTGGAGCAAATATAGCTGGTTTCCTAAAAGTAGCTGATGCTATGAAAGCTCAGGGAATAGTCTAAGATATTATCAATAACTAAACAAAAAATCCTGTATCTTATTATGATACAGGATTTTTCTTGTTGTTCTTTTCAAATCTTTCACGTTCTGCCTTTTTCAAGTATTTTTTACGTATCCGTATGGACTTTGGAGTTAGTTCTAAATATTCATCAGTATCTATATATGCCAAAGCCTGCTCTAGGGAAAGATTACGTGAACCCTTTAATTTAACAGTATCATCCTTGGTGGAGGAACGCACATTTGTTAATGCTTTTTCTTTGCAAATATTTACAACAATATCTTGGTCTCTGCTGTTTTCACCCACAACCATACCTTCATAAACTGCAGTTCCTGGTTCGATGAAAAGAATGCCTCTTTCCTCTGCTGCTAAAAGTCCATAGGTATTAGCAGTTCCACTTTCGTAGGCTATGAGCACTCCCCTAGTTCTACTAGTAAAATCTCCTTGATACGGTTTATAGGAGTCAAAACTTCTGTTTAGGATTCCATAACCACGAGTATCAGTTAAAAACTCAGTTCTAAAACCTACGAGACCTCGAGTAGGGATAGAATATTCTAAACGAACCTGTTCCCTGATGTGAGTCATATTCATTAAAGTTCCTTTACGCAGCCCTATCTTTTCCATTATTGAACCTGTATATTCTTCAGGAATATCTATGGTTAGGTTTTCAAATGGTTCATGTATTCTGCCATCTACCCTTTTTGTAATTACCTGAGGTTTAGATACCTGAAATTCTAGACCTTCTCTACGCATTGTTTCAATTAAGATTGCTAAATGTAGTTCTCCTCTTCCAGCAACTAGGAATACATCTGGACTGGATGTTTCTTCCACACGTAATGATACATCAGTTTCTATTTCTCTCATTAGCCTTGCTCCTAGCTTGCGTGAGGTTACCGGGTCTCCTTCTTTACCTGAAAAAGGTGAATTATTTACTATGAAGCTCATTTGCAGGGTAGGCTCATCAATTGTTAATAATGGGAGTGGTTCACATGTGTCCACATCACATAATGTTTCTCCAACATTTATTTGCTCCATGCCAGCTAGGGCAACTATGTCTCCTGCAGCCACCTGGTCTGTTTCAACTCGTTTTAGGCCTTCAAAGGTGAAAAGCTTTGTTACTCGGTGAGTTTCAATCGTCCCATCTCTTTTTAGAACTATAATCTGATTTCCTTTTTTCATGGTACCTCTATTAATTGTCCCAATTGCAATTCTTCCAAGATAATCGTTATAATCCAAAAGTGTTACCTGCATTTGTAATGGATCATCTTTTTGACCCTGGGGTGCAGGAATTTGATTTACAATTGTTTCGAAGAGGGGCACGAAATCTGTATCCAAGTTATCTATATCAAGACCAGCCTTACCATCTAAGGCTGAGGCATAAATTACTGGAAATTCAAGCTGATCTTCATTAGCACCTAAATCAATAAATAAATCTAAAACCTCGTCAACTACTTCAAGGGGTCTAGCATTTTCTCTATCCATCTTATTTACAACAACTATTGGTATCAGGTTTTGTTCTAAAGCTTTTTTTAGAACAAATCTTGTCTGTGGCATACATCCTTCAAAGGCATCCACTACAAGAAGCACTCCTTGTACCATTTTCATAATCCTTTCAACCTCACCACCAAAGTCAGCATGTCCAGGAGTATCTAATATATTTATTTTATATCCCTTATATTTTATTGATGTATTTTTGGCAAGTATGGTAATACCCTTTTCTCTTTCAAGGTCATTTGAATCCATGACCCTTTCAATAACCTGTTCATTCTCCCTAAAAGCTCCTGACTGAGATAACATTTTGTCAACTAAAGTAGTTTTCCCATGGTCAACGTGGGCGATTATTGCTATATTGCGTATATTATCCGATGACATTAATAGTCCTCCTTTTTAATGAACGGGGACACACCTCTTTTGAGGATATGCTCCTAAATTAAGTTTCACTCTGTTTTTTATGATTTATTCCTTAGTTAAGCAATTTGAATATGTCTCCAACCCTATAATTATAGCATTAAAAAGTATAATTACTATAATAAAGTTTCTAGAAATAGGCTTAATAGGCTTAAGTTTAACAAAAATTATACTAAGTGCCAAGTTTTATAAGTTTTTTTATTATAAAAAAAGGAGTTTCGTTATAAACATCAAAATAGTAAACAGTATTAAGTGAAGCTAAGTTCTTCCTTAAATAAGGGGGGTTTTAATGATGTTTGAAAAAATTCTATTTCCCACAACAGGTGCAGGTTTGTCTAATAAAATAGCTAATACAATTGTAGGATTAATAAAAGAAAAACCGGATAGAGAAGTTACTATCCTCCATGTGCTTGAGAAATATGATATGCCAGCAGAGGTTGATTATGAAATAGTCACAAGAGGCAAGGATTTTCAGAAAATACTAAGTGCGCATGTTGAAGAATGTATTCAGAAATCTACTAAAGTATTTAAAGACAATGGTATTGCTTATAAGATTAGAATTAAGAGGGGAGACCCAATAAAAGTAATTAAGGCAATATCTGAGGAAATAGGCAGCGATTTAATGATTATCGGCTATCATGGTGAGACTAGCTTGACTGAATTACTTTTTAAAGGTAATACAATGACACAGTTAATTGATAATTCGCCATGTCCGGTAATGATAATTAAATAGGAAGAGTAGCATTATAATAATAAAAAAATGATTTAGGAAGACAAATATTCCGGCGAAAGGGGAATATTTGTTTTTTTATTTTGAAAGAGTTAACTGTACAAGCCAAAAAGCATAAGGTGTAAAAACAGCTTCCTGAACGGAGAGATTACAGTGGTAAATTTTCGAATTAATAGGGAGGATTGGTCATTATACCGAAAGCCCTTTATCGATGTGGAACGACATAGAAAAAAGGTTCTTGAAGCTCTTAAAAATAATTTAGCTGAGTTCCTTTGTGATGAAAGTTTAATACTAGAAAAAGGGAAAAAGCTTTTCAAAATACCAGTCCAGTCTATGGAAGAATATTGTTTTCGGTATAATCTACAGCAGATAGACTATGCTGGTCAGGGTTTGGGCAATACAAAGGAAGGTAAAGTCTTAAGTACCATCAAGGAACAAAACACACAGTATGAAAGAGGCAAATTAGGAGCTGGAACTCTTCCAGGAGTAAGTTATTATGAAGTAGAAATAAATCTTGAAGATGTGGAAGACATTCTTTTTAAAGAGCTAAGGCTTCCCGATCTTCAAAAAAAAGGTGCAAAGATAATAAAAGATGACACTTTAGAATTTAAGAGTATCAGTAGAACAGGGTCTCTTAGTAATCTTGACAAGAAAAAAACAATTTTAGAAAATATCAGAAGAAATTCCTTAAATGGAATGAATTTAAATGGAACTAATATTGTTAATACTTTTATTCCGGAGGATTTGCGTTTTAGTACATGGGACAAAACTGAAGAAATTTCTTATGGTGCTGTAGTGTTTGCTATGATGGATATCTCTGGTTCGATGGGTACATACGAAAAATATTTTGCTAGAAGTTTCTTCTTTTGGATGACTAGATTTTTAAGGGTATATTATAAAAAAGTTGAGATAGTTTTTTTAGCACACCACACAGAAGCTAAAGAAGTTGCAGAGATTGATTTTTTTACAAAAGGAGAAAGCGGAGGCACAAGATGTTCTTCAGTTTACGCATTAGCTCTGGATTTAATAGGTAACAAGTATAAACCTTCAGAATATAATATCTATACCTTCCATTTTTCTGATGGAGATAACCTTCCATCAGACAATGTTAAGTGCTATGAATTAATGGAAACCTTGATAGGAACATGTAATTCAGTTGGATATGCAGAAATTGCAAATCCCTATTATAAAACTGGAACCCTAATGGATTTATATAAACCCCTTTGCAGTAATAAAAAGTTTGTGCCCGTTAATATAAAGGATAGAACAGATGTCCATCTGGCGCTAAAAAAATTCTTTTCAGAATAGGGGATTCCTATGAAAAATCTGCACAAAAGAGTGGAGAAAATAGATTTACTAGCAAGTGAATACGGTTTAGATTTTTATCCAATCGAATTTGAATTATGTCCATCAGATGTTATTCATGCAATTGGAGCATATGGAATTCCTACTCGCTTTAATCATTGGAGCTTTGGAAAACATTTTTATAAAATGAAGCTTCAATATGAACTAAATCTGCACAAAATTTATGAATTAGTTTTAAATTCCAATCCATGTCATGCATTTTTGTTGGAAGATACATCTTTAGTTGAACAAACAATGATTGTAGCCCACGTTTACGCCCATAGTGATTTTTTTAAGAATAACATTTTTACTTGTAAAACTGATAAGGATATTCTAAATACTATGGAGAGAAACAAGGATACAATAAGTAGATACGAAGAAAGATTTGGTAGTTATGAAGTTGAAAAACTTTTAGATGCTGCCATGGCGCTTAAAAATAATCCTCAAGTAGGGGAAGAGGGCATTCTTAACTTTATCTGTTTACATAGTCAGTATCTTAACCAGTGGCAAAAAGATATTTTAATGATACTAAAAAAAGAGATCGAGTATTTTTTGCCTCTAAGAGATACTAGAATAATTAATGAAGGCTGGGCTACTTTTTGGCATTCTAAAATCATGCGTCTAATCAACCTGAGTGCTGAGGAATTTATACAATTTGCACAAATGCAGGCAAATTTGCTGCAAACAAATAAATTTTTTATAAACCCTTACCTTGTTGGTTTCAAAATATTTGCTGAGTTGGAGAAGTCAATGGGAATTGAAGCTTTGTTTGATGTACGTAGAAACGAAAGGGATTTTTCTTTTGTGAGAAACTATCTTGACGAAAGTTTAATTGAGAATCTAGATCTATATCTTTATGCAAAAAAAGGTCAAAAATGGGTAGTTGTTGAAAAAAACTGGGAAAAAGTTCGGGATGGTATAATCAATAGTTTAATTAATGGAGGACATCCCATAGTTAAGGTAGTTGATGGAAATTATAACAATAAAGGCGAATTGTATTTACTTCATTGCTATGATAAATGGGAGCTAGACCAACAATATTTAGAGAAAACGTTAGAGTTATTGTTTTTTTTGTGGGGCAAAAAGATACATTTGGAAACAGTAATAAAAGATTCCCCAGCGATTTTTACTTATAATGGAGGAAAGTAGACATGGATCATCACTCTGCTTTGCTAATATGTGCTGGTGTAGTATAATTGAAAAGGAAATTACATAGAAATTCTTTTTTAAAGGAGTGTGTTGAAGGTGAGTAAAAATTTTCCTAAGTATCGTGAATGCATAATGAATATTAGACCCTATGTGCCGGGTAAGCCAATAGAGCTAGTACAGAAGGAATTTGGTTTAACAGATGTTATCAAACTAGCCTCCAATGAAAACCCCATAGGTCCATCCCCGAAGGCTGTACAAGCCATGAAGGATAATGCCCATAAAATGTTTTTATATCCTGATGGATACTGTACTGAATTAAGAAATATGGTTTCCGATTTTTTGGAGGTTCCACAGAATCAATTAATATTTGGTAATGGGTCTGACGAAATAATTAAACTTTTAGGTGAGACTTTTATTCATCCAGGGGATGAGGTAATAGTTGCTGATCCTAGCTTTTCTGAATATAACTTCGTGTGTCTATTGATGGGTGGCATTCTTAAAAAGGTTCCAGTGACAAATCATACCCATGATCTCGAAAAAATGGCAGAACAAATAACTGAAAAAACAAAAATGATTTTTATATGCAACCCTAATAACCCAACAGGAACCATTGTAACATCTGAAGAGGTAGAGAAATTCCTAGCAAAGGTTCCTGATCATGTAGTGGTTGTTTTTGATGAAGCGTATTATGAGTATGTGGACAATAAGAATTATCCTCAGTCTATGGAATATGTTAAAAATGGAAAAGAAAATATAATAATTCTAAGGACTTTTTCCAAGATTCATGGTTTGGCAGGATTAAGAATAGGATATGGAGTTGCTGTTCCTGCTATGATCCAGCTTTTAGAAAGAACTAGAGAACCTTTTAATGTTAATCTAATGGCTCAAAAAGCTGCTCTAGCTGGGTTACAAGACAAGGAACATGTCCTAAATAGTATAGATGTGAACAAAGCTGGAAAAGAATTTTTATATAAATCTTTTGAAGAAATGGGATTAGACTATATTCCTACCCATGCTAACTTCCTGATGGTGGATTTAAGGAAAAACTCTAAAGAAGTTTTCATAGAGCTGCAAAAGAGGGGAGTTATAATACGTACTGGAGATATTTTTGGTATGGATACCTTCATAAGGGTCACCATAGGCACCCAGGAAGAGAATCAAAGGTTTATAGCTTCGTTAAAAGAAGTATTATTAATTTTAGCAGATTCCTCTATCTAAATAGAAAGGTGGAAAATTTACTTTAATGGAGAAAAATAATATTCTTGTTATTAATCCAGGAGCTATTTCAACAAAGTTTGCTGTATTTGCAGATGACCAACCAATATTAAAGAAAACCCTTGAGCATGAGGTAATAGAATTGGAACAGTTTGCAAGGGTATTTGATCAGTATACATATCGCCTAGAACTTATATTAAAAGAACTTGCAAAGGCAAATATAGAGCTTAACTCAATTAATGCTGTTGTTGGACGTGGCGGACTGGTTAAACCTTTAGCTGGTGGAACGTACCGAGTTAGTGAAAATATGCTTAGTGATCTGAAGGAAGGGAAAAGGGGAGAACATGCATCCAATCTTGGTGCAGTAATTGCCTACAATATTGCTAGTAAGTTGAATATTCCAGCCTTTATAGTTGATCCCGTTTCTGTTGATGAAATGGAACCTGTAGCAAGAATATCAGGATTACCTGATATTGACAGAACTAGCTTGTCACATGCTCTAAACATGAAAGCAGTCGCCCATAAAGTGGCAAAGGAATTAGGTAAGGGCTATCAAGAATTTAATTTTGTGGTGGCCCATCTAGGGAGTGGAGTATCGGTTACTCCTCACAAACGTGGCAGAATGATTGATGTAAACAATGCCATTGAAGAAGGCCCTTTTTCTCCAGATAGATGTGGAGGTCTACCTGCAACGCAATTGATGAATTTGTGCTATTCAGGTAAGTATACCCATAAAGAAATGAAAGAAAAGCTTATTAGCAAAGGTGGTTTATTTGCTTATCTGGGGGTAAAAGATCTTAGAGAAATTGAAAAAATGGCAGTAGATGGTAATCAACAGGCAGTCCTTTTACTGAATGCTCTTTCCTATCAGGTAAGTAAGGAGATTGCTGCCATGTCTGCAGTACTAGAGGGTCAAGTTGATCGGATTATAATTACTGGCGGAATAGCTCATTCAAAAAGAATCACAGATGATATTATTAAACGAGTGAAATTCATTGCTCCTGTAATACTCGTTCCAGGTGAAGAAGAACTGGGGTCTTTAGCTATGGGGGCTCTAAGAGTACTTAGAAGAGAAGAAGTGGCTAAAGAATATTAAATGGGTTTCTCAAGGAGGTGGTAATTCTTGTACCACAATTTCAATGAAATTCTAGAAAGTGCCAAAAGTAGAGGGAATTATCTAATAAGCGTTGCTGTTGCACAGGATAAAGATGTCCTTGAAGCCATAGACGCTGCCAGAAGAGCAAAATTAGCTTCAGCCATTCTTGTGGGAGATGCAATCCGTATAGGGTCTATTTTAAAAAACATGGGCATCAATGCAGGCTATGAAATTGTAGATGAGCCCGACGACGAGAAGGCGGCTTTAAAGGCCGTTTCTCTGGTAAAAAAAGGAGAAGCACATATTTTGATGAAGGGCCTTATTAATAGTAGCACATTTTTAAAGGCAGTCTTAAATAAGGAAGAAGGCCTACGAACAGGTAGATTATTAAGTCATTTAGGAGTTTTTGAAATCCCAGGGTGGGATAGATTATTATACCTTACAGACGGAGGAATAAATATAGCTCCAAATATTAATGAGAAAAAAGACATTTTAGTTAATGCACTATTAACGCTAAATGCAATGGGGCTTGATAATCCACATGTTGCGGTTTTGACAGCTAATGAGCAGGTCAACTCAAAAATGCCAGCAACTGTTGATGCTAAGGAACTTTCAGAAATGAGTAAAAGAGGTGAATTGCCCAAAGGAATTGTTGAAGGCCCAATTGCCCTTGATGTAGCTGTTAGTCAAGATGCAGCTCACCACAAAGGAATTGACAGTAAGATATCTGGCAAGGCAGACTTGTTTTTGCTTCCAAATATTGAAACAGGCAATGCCTTTGGGAAAGCATTGATTTATTTTGCGAAAGCAAAAATGGCTGGACTTGTTCTAGGTGCAACTAATCCTATAGTATTGACTTCAAGGGCAGAGAATGCAGAGGGCAAGCTTAATTCAATTGCCTTGGCTTGTCTTGCATATGAAAAACCATCACATTCCTAATGAATTTCTAATTTGTTTCACCTGTGATCTACTAACTGGCACTTCACTTTTCTCTTTATCGTCTACTGTTAATAAAAGTGTACCATTATAAAGGGGTGTTACTTCCCGAACTCGTTTAATGTTCACAAGGTATGAACGATGACAACGAAAGAAAAGATTTTTGTTAAGTCTTGCTTCTAGGTCTTTTAAGGTGAACCTAGATAAAAATTGTTTATCAAATGTTTTAAATATACAGTAATCATTTTGAGCATTTACGTAAATGATATCAGTATGCTTTAAGAGAACTGTTTTTCCTTGACTTTCAATAGGGATTATATCAAGGGTAGTAGAGTTGGCTTCACTCTTAGGTTTAGTAGCAATATTATTGGTTTTTGCAATTCTATTTTCAACTTTTAATAAAGCTTCAGTCAACCTTTCAGGGTTAACTGGTTTAAGTAAGTAATCTACAGCATCTACTCCAAAAGCCTCCAATGCATATTCTTCATGAGCTGTTACAAAAATAACATTAGGTTTTTGAGGATTATTTTTTATTTGCTTGCTTAAGTCAAGTCCATTAACTCCAGGCATATTAATATCTAGAAAAATAATCGAGTAATCTAGCGCATTTATTAGCTGAAGAGCCTCAGCTGCATTGGTTGCTTCGCCTACCACTTCAACATGGGAGAATTTTTCTAATAAATATCGCAATTCCATTCTTGCAGGATATTCATCATCTACAATAAGAGCCTTTAATCGCATTATACTATTACCTCCAAGGAATATATTATTATATATCTTAATTCTTCAAAAAAAGACAAAAATCCTTTTTAGTACTATCAGGAAGTATAACTTTTGTTTTATCTTCTAGTGAAAAAAAGCAAATAAGAAAATAGTAATAAATTCCTCCTTTCAAGGATAAACATGTACTATGAAAAACAATTTAGGAAGGGAGGATTTTTTGTGTTAATTAAATCTAGAAAGCAAAAGATTTTTGTGATTATTCTCATTGTGGGCTGTATGTTAGTTATGGCCGGTTGCGGTGCTATCAATACCTTAACATCATTAAAAGAAAAATTCAGAGGTGAAGAGGAGCCAACAATAACAATTGATATTCCAGAGGAAAATCAATTCCAAGAGGTTCCCATGAACGCAGAGGACTATTCACTTGAAGAACCTGGCGAGCAAATTGTAGTACAACTGTGGTTTGGTGATAGCCAGGGACAAACGTTGGTAATGGAAGAGAGAGAAATTTCCAAAGTTGAGGGAATAGGGCGAGCAACCGTCAATGAATTAATAAAAGGCCCAAGTGCAGATAGTGATCTACTTCCAATTATTCCAGTTGGAACTGTACTTAAAGATATAAATGTCAAAAGTGATGGTTTAGTAATTGTTGATTTCTCAAAAGAATTAATAGACAATCATATAGGTGGAACAACTTCTGAAGCACTAACTGTTTATTCAATAGTTAATACACTTACCCAGTTCCCAACAGTTGATAGAGTTCAGTTTTTAGTTGAAGGTCAATATGTTGAAACATTAACCGGCCATATGGATCTTTCCCAAGCTATTTCTTCTAGTCTTGAAATGGGGCCCTAAAAAATCTCAAGATACTTCACCGGCAAAAGCCGGTTTTTTCTTTTAAAGGTTCATCTACTCCGATGAAAAGGCTTGACCCATATAAAAGACCTCTGTGGATATTTTTACCATACGAAAAATAGGTAAATTTTGCAGGAAATACCTATAAAAACTCGAAATATGAAACGTATTAGTAAAAAGATGCAACAAATGTCATCGGGGTTTCGTCTATTACATTGAGGAGTGAGTATATTGGAGTCTAAGAAATCGATTGTAAGATTTATTACATACATATTAGTTTTTACTGTATTTGCTACATTAATTCCTGCAAACATATTAGCAAGTGGTGCTACAGCTACCATAACAGGAAACGTTTTGAATGTACGTGCAGGACCCGCTCTAACTCATTCCATAGTAGACCAGGTACCAAAGGGTAGTAAGGTATCTGTTTTAGAAGAAAATAACGGTTGGGTTAAAGTTAAACTTAATAACGGAAAGATCGGCTGGGTTTCAAAAGATTTTATTAAAATAGATTCACCTGCAAGCACCACAGAGGCAAGCAATATAGGAGTATCTGTAAACGGCAAGAATGTAAGCTTTGATGTGCATCCATTTGTTAATTTCCAGAATAGAACAATGGTTCCTATACGTTTTATTGGTGAAGAATTGGGATCTGACGTGAATTGGTTGCCGGCAGAGCAGAAGGTTGTTATTAAGAAGCAAGGTCAGGAAATACAACTTTGGATTGGCAAGATGCAGGCCGATGTGAATGGTAATAGTGTAACAATGGATACACAGGCTGAATTGACCAATGGAAGAACAATGGTTCCACTTAGGTTTATAAGCGAATCCTTCGGAGCAGATGTAGAGTGGCAGGCCTCCAATAAAATGGTTGTTATAACTACTCATGTCAGTCAGCCCCAAGGAGATGTTGCTGTTGTGACTGACAGTAATGTCAATGTTCGATCTGGTCCTGGAACAGAGAATGCTCAAGTTGGACAAGCAACTTCCGGCAATGAATTTAAAATACTTAATTCATCCTTGGATAAAGATGGGGAAATATGGCACCAAATTACCCTTGATGATGGAGAGAAAGGCTGGATTGCCGGTTGGCTAGTTACACTAAGAAATGGTTTTTCAGAACAAAAACCTGATGGGACGGATGTAGGAAATCAACAGCAAACGGCACTCGTTATTGGTAGTGTAGTAAACATTCGCAAGGGTCCAGGAACTTCTTTTGATATTAATCACCAGGCAAACATTGGAGATATTCTTGAAGTTTTAAATGAAAGTAATAACTGGTATTATGTTAAAACGACTAGTGGAGATGTGGGCTGGATAACTGGGGATTACATATCTCTTCAATCAATTAGAGATGATAGATATACTCAAGCATCAAGGGGAACAGGAATCATAGTTGCTGACTTTAATGAGAGTAAGGACAACTCTTCCTATCCTTCATTATTTGGCTTAGAATGTGAAGAGGTTGATGATGCTTTCTTTTTAACATTACAAGGCAACAATGGACTCCACTATAGCACCATGTATCTTGAAAACCCATATAGAGTTGTCATAGATGTCCAAGGAGTTAAATTGGATTTGCCAGTTGATGAACTTGAAAAAATTAAACTTAATAATCCATTTATCAAACAAATCAGGGCAGGGCAGTTTTCAGATGATGTTGGCAGGGTAGTTATAGAGCTAAAATCTCCAATTGGGTTTTCTGAATTAAGTAGCCAGGGTGACAAAGAAATAACCTTCTTATTCCAAAAAGGTTCCTTGGCAGGAAGACTAATTGTAATAGATCCTGGTCACGGTTCTGTCAATGGGTCAGGCTTATCTGATCCAGGTGCCATGGGTTCTTCGGGTCTAAAGGAGAGAGAAGTTGTAATGGATATAGCTAATAGAGTAGCTGGCATTCTAACGGATAAGGGTGCAAAGGTAATGTTAACTAGAACTACTCAAGCTACGTCTCTATCTCTTGATGGCAGGGTGCAGCTGGCAAACTCAGTAAATGCTGATTTATATGTAAGTATTCATGCCAATGCAGCATTAAACCGAAATGCTGGTGGAACTTCTACATACTACTACGCTCCAGCTAGTGATCCTATTTTAGGACCTCAAAGGGCACAAAGGATTAGATTAGCACAGCTCGTTCAACAGTCAGTAGTGGCCCATGGCGGAAGGAAAAACATGGGAATAATTCAGAGTTCCTTTAAGGTAATACGAGAGACAAAAATGCCTTCGATATTAGTAGAAACTGCTTTTATATCCAATTCCACAGAGGAAAAGCTTCTCGCTGATCCAAATTTTAGAGCTAAAGTAGCCAGAGGAATTGCAGAAGGAATTGAACGTTACTACAACTAAAACAAAACCAGCCAGGGGGACGGTTCTCCTGGCTGGTTTTGTTTTATAGTATATTGACACATGTTCATGAAGTGCTAAAATGGTTTAAGTAATATTGTTTTTCGCTAATGGCCAAATGGTTGTGTATTTCCACATTAAAAAAACATACACTATTTATGGTTATATAATAAGAAAGTGAGGCGTTATTTCCTTGTTAAATAAAAAACCCATAGGAGTTTTTGATTCTGGGTTAGGCGGTTTGTCAGTAGTTGAAAAAGTATTAGTTCAAATTCCCCAAGCAAAAATAATTTATCTTGGGGACACAGCTAGGGTTCCCTATGGAGGAAAAAGTGCTGGGGAATTAAAATCTTTTGCTGATGATATTACACAGTTTTTAGTGGATAAGAATTGTGGGGTAATAGTTGATGCATGCAATAGTACCTCTGCGGTAGCCCTTGATTTTTTACAGGAGAAGTATGCAAACCCCATAATCGGTGTAATTGAACCTGGGATAAGGTCGGCACTTGCTATCACGCAAAATGGAAGAATATGTGTTATAGGCACAGAGGCTACAGTTAAAAGTGGTGCCCATAAGAAAGTCGCTTGTGAATTAGATCCTGATGTATCGGTAGTTTCTTTAGCTTGTCCTGATTTTGTACCTTTGGTGGAGGCAGGAGAGGTTACTGGGGAGAGAGTTATCTCTATAGTAAGAAGAACCCTTGAACCATTAATGGATACAAAAATTGATACCCTTATATTAGGGTGTACACATTATCCATATTTAGCTAAAGCCATTAAAGAGGTGATAGGGGAAAGTATAACATTAGTGGATCCTGCTTATGAGACAACTAAAGAAACAAAAAAGTACTTCGGAGAAGAATTTGCAGAAAAGACGTTACAAGAAAAGGTGCCTGACCATGAATTTTATGTGACCGGTAATCCTGAAAATTTTCAAAGGGTAGGAGAAATCCTAATGGGAGGGAAGCTACCATTAGTTAAGAAGGTGATTACGTGAGAAAAGTAGGGATAACTACAACAATTCCCTCAGAAATAATATATGCCGCGGGAGCTGTTCCTGTGGACTTAAACAATATCTTTATAACAGCGCACTCACCTAATCATTATGTTGAGGTAGCAGAATTAGCTGGATATCCTCGTAACTTATGCGGGTGGATTAAAGGTTTATATGGAGTTGTGATAGACAATAAGATTGGGGAATTAGTTGCAGTAACCCAAGGGGATTGTAGTAATACCCATGCATTGATGGAGACATTACATTTAAAGGGTGTGAGGATAATTCCATTTGCATTTCCCTATGATAGAGATAGAGAAATGTTAATGTTACAGTTAAATAAATTTATGGATTACATGGGTGCTAGCTGGCCAGAGGTAAAGCTCTGGAAGGAAAAATTACAAAAAGTGAGGCAGTGGGTTTGGGAATTAGATAGACTAACCTGGGAGGCAAATCAGGTAACTGGATTTGAAAACCATCTTTGGCAGGTTTCCTGTAGCGATTTTAACGGCAATCCAGATCTTTTTTGTAATGAACTAAAAATATTAATAGAAGAGGTAAAATCACGAAAACCTTTGAAAGAAAAAGTGCGTTTGGGCTTCATGGGTGTTCCACCTATCTTTACTGATTTATACCAATACATTGAGGAAATCGGGGCAAGGGTAGTCTATAATGAGATACAAAGACAGTTTACGATGCCCTTTAATGAGGCAGAACTAGTTGATCAATATTTGTTGTATACCTATCCTTATCATGCCTTTGCTAGGATAGAGGACTTACAAAGAGAGATAAAAAGAAGGCAGTTGGATGGGATAATCCATTACACACAGAGTTTTTGTTTTAGACAAATAGAGGATCTAATTTTTAGAGAAAAAATCAACATTCCTATCTTAACTCTCGAAGGGGACAGGCCAGGTCTGCTTGATGCTAGAAGTAAGATGAGAATAGACACTTTTGTGGAGATGTTGAGGTGATTCAAGGTGCTTTGTGGAATAGATTTAGGAAGCAGGAATGTTAAAATAGCTGTTATGGACAAAAATAAAATTATAAAGACAGCAGTTTATGATACCATAAAATTTTATAAAAATTATGCAATTAAAAAAGATCAGCAATTGCACATTGACTTTTCTGCGCTAACCATCCCTAATTGTCAAGGAATAGTTTCTACTGGTTATGGAAGACTTACAGTTAAACTGGCTGGTGCAGATGCAATTCCTGAAATAAAAGCCCATTACCTAGGGGCACTATCTCAATGTGGTTTACAAAACTTTACTTTGCTGGATTTAGGAGGACAAGATAGTAAAATTGTTAGAGTATCTGGTGGGAAAATGGTTGATTTTCTCACTAATGATAAATGTGCTGCTAGCTCAGGTCGATATCTAGAAAATATGGCTACTGTTTTAGGAATTGAATTAGGTGAATTGAGTAAATACTATGAAAGGCCTGTGGAACTAAGCTCTACATGTGCGGTCTTTGGGGAAACTGAATTGATTGGAAAGATTGTAGAGGGGTATTCATTAGAAGACCTAGCCGCGGGAGTAAACTACACGATTTTTAAAAGAATACAGCCGTTACTTCATAAAATGGGCTATGATACATTAGTTTTTGTAGGTGGAGTTGCCAAAAACATGGCCTTTGTGGAAATTTTGAAGAAAGAGTTAGGATCAACAGTAATAATCCCTCCGTCACCTCAGTTTAATGGAGCTATTGGCTGTTGTGTATATGGCAGCAATCTGGAAGGCCTAAATTGAGAATTTATCCAATTTGGTATAAAATATGATCAAAAGACCGGGAGGGATAAAATTGAGGATTATTGTTGCTTCAGATTCTTTTAAAGGTAGTGTCTCTGCTATTGAAGCTGCCTCTGCGATGGAAGAAGGAATTAAAAAGGTATTTGCTAATAGTGAAGTAATAAAAATACCACTTGCTGATGGAGGAGAAGGTACAGTAGAAGCACTAACGCAAGCTACTGATGGCAAAATTGTTTCCGTGATGGCACTTGACCCCCTCGGTAGAGAAATAGAAAGCTTTTTTGGGATCCTTGGCAACGGAAGAACTGCAGTAATTGAGATGGCAGCTGCGTCTGGACTACCGCTACTAAAAACGAAAGAAAGAAATCCTTACATTACAACCACATACGGGACAGGGCAACTCATTAAAGCTGCCTTGGATTATAATTGTGAAGAAATAATTGTGGGAATCGGAGGAAGTGCCACAAATGATGGTGGAGCAGGAATGGCACAAGCCTTAGGGGCAGTATTGCTAGACAAAAACGGAAATAAACTTTCATTTGGTGGAAGAGCTTTAAAGGAATTGGATAAACTAGATATGTCCAAAATAGATTCTCGCTTGAAAAACACAAAAATTACAGCTGCTTGTGATGTTGACAATCCACTATGTGGAGAAAGAGGGGCAAGTGCAGTTTATGGGCCGCAAAAGGGAGCTAATCCTGAAATGGTCAGAGAATTAGATACTTCTCTTGCAATATTTGCTGAAAAGGTAAAGGAACAATTGGAAATAGATGTTCTAAATGTACCTGGGGCTGGAGCCGCAGGTGGATTAGGGGCGGGGATACTAGCGTTTTTAGGAGGAAGCCTAAAACCTGGTATAGGTTTAGTACTTGATGCAGTTGACTTTGAAAACAGGCTAAAAGGTGTTGACCTGGTATTAACTGGTGAAGGGAGAATTGATGAACAGACTGCCTATGGAAAGGCTCCTATGGGGGTTGCTCAATTAGCAAAAAAATATGAAATTCCTGTTTTAGCCTTTAGCGGTATATTAGGTCATAATTATCAAAAGATATATGAAAAGGGAATAGATTTTGTGAGTGCTAATGTTCAGAGCATAATAACTTTGGATGATGCAATAAATGAGGGTTATTCTTTATTAGTAACAAATGTTGAAAGAGCTATGAGGGCAGTTAGAATAGGAATAGATTTAAGGAGTGAATAAATGAGGATAACTGTTTTAGGGAAATGGTCACCCTATCCTAGAGGAAATGGAGCATGTAGTGGATACTTAATTGAAAGCAATAACTCTATAATTCTCTTAGAAATCGGCAATGGCATCTTTGGTAAGGTAGAACAATATGGATCCTTTTGGAATTCAGAAGCAATTATATGTACCCATTTGCATGCTGACCATAGTGGAGATTTACCATTAGCAAGAAATGCAGTAAAAACCGGAGTCTTATATGATAAAATTCAAGGCAAAATGCCGGTTTATCTTCCAGGAAAACCAGAACTGAATTATTCTATTATAGATACATACCAAGATGGCTTAGACCTTAATATTATCGAAAACTTACCGGAACAAGGCCTATATAAAGTGGCTGAAGTAGGTAACTTTAAACTAAAGTTCTTTAAAGTAGAACATACTATGCTTGCATATGGTGTTAGTATTGAAGTTGGTGGCAAAACAATTGTATATTCTGGTGATACTCAATATTTCCCGGATTTAATTGACTTTGCAAAGGATGCAGATTTATTTATTAGTGAGGCAACTGTACTTGAAAAGAACAAAGATTACGCAGTAGGTAGACACCTAACTGCAAGACAAGCCGGGGAGATAGCAAGAAAATCAAATGCTAAAAAATTCTTACCAAGTCATTTTTTTCCAGAATACGATCTCAATATAGTCAAAAAAGAAATAGAAGAAGGATACGGAAAAGAAGTAGATATGGCAGAAGAAGGAATGATAATAGATATATAGGAGGAATTAGATATGCCAAGAGCTGACGAAAGAGCTGCAGATCAACTACGTCCAGTAAAAATAACCAGAAACTATAATAAATTTGCTGAGGGTTCAGTATTAATGGAAATGGGAGACACAAAGGTTATATGTACTGTAACAGTAGAAGAAAGAGTTCCTCATTTTTTAAAGGGAGCAAATAAAGGTTGGATTTCCGCTGAGTACTCAATGCTACCAAGGGCAACATCAGTTAGAACAATCAGAGAGGCTGCCAGGGGTAAGGTTGGAGGTAGAACCATGGAAATCCAAAGGTTAATAGGAAGAGCTATGCGTTCTATTGTTGATCTAAAAGGACTTGGAGAAAGAACATTATGGCTTGACTGTGATGTAATCCAGGCAGATGGTGGGACTCGTACAGCAAGTATTACTGGTAGTTTTGTAGCTTTAATCGATGCATTACATAGCCTCATAAAAAAAGGAGCATTAGAAAAAATGCCAGTAATAGACTACCTGGCGGCTATTAGTGTGGGTAAGGTAAATGATGAAATTTTATTAGATTTAAATTTTGGGGAGGATTCCAACGCACAGGTGGATATGAATGTTGTTATGACTGGTGATGGGCGAATAGTTGAAATACAGGGCACAGCTGAGGAGTATCCATTTACAAAACAAGAGATGGATAGCCTTTTAAGTGCAGCAGAAAAGGGCATTCAGGATCTAGTGATGATCCAAAAAGATGTTTTAGGGTCATTAGCAAGTCAGGTAGGCATTTGGCAAACTAATGGTAAGGATGAAGCTTAATGGTTGAACGTATTAAGATAGTATTAGCTACTCAAAATAAAGGTAAAATAAAAGAATTTATAGCCATGCTTAATTATAACTCTCTTAATATTGATATGAAATCACTAGTGGACATTGCTAATGTCCCTGAGATTATAGAGGATGGCAAAACGTTTCGAGAAAATGCCTTCATCAAAGCAAAGGCTGTCTCATTACATACTAAGTTGATTACTTTAGCGGATGATTCTGGTCTTGAGGTGGATTATCTCGGAGGAGCTCCAGGTATTCATTCTGCACGTTTTGCTGGTGAACCAAAGGACGATAATAAAAACAATGAAAAGCTTCTTTCATTATTAAAAGATGTACCTTATGAAAAGAGATTGGCACGCTTTAGATGTTCCATATGCATCATGACACCTGATGAAGTGTTTTTTGAAACAGATGGTACCTGTGAAGGTATAATTATTGATGATTTAAAGGGAGAACATGGCTTTGGATATGATCCACTCTTTTATCTGCCTGAATACAAAAAGACATTAGCGCAGTTAGAACCAGATATTAAAAATACAATTAGTCACAGGTCAGAAGCATTCAAAAAAGCAGTTAAAATACTTGCGGATATCTTGCAGAAATAGTCTTGAACCTGGTTGGATTTCGTGTTATAATAACCTCCGTTGAAGACGAAGAAAGACAAAAAGGTAATAAATACCTATAAAAAACCTTTGACATGAGTTTGTATTTGGGGTATAATAAACTTTGTCAGTCGCGCGGCGACGCTGTTTGCGGGTGTAGCTCAATGGTAGAGTTCCGGCCTTCCAAGCCGGTTGTGTGGGTTCGATCCCCATCACCCGCTCCAAAAAAAGTCATTGAGCGCCTGTAGCTCAGTTGGATAGAGCAACGGACTTCTAATCCGTAGGCCACAGGTTCGAATCCTGTCAGGCGTACCATATGTATTTTTGTGAAATCCAACACTGTGGTGGGTGTAGCTCAGGTGGTTAGAGCACCAGATTGTGGCTCTGGGGGCCGTGGGTTCAAGTCCCATCATCCACCCCATAATAAAGTAAAATCATGTTATAGACGATGGGGCGTAGCCAAGCGGTAAGGCATCGGTCTTTGGAATCGACACTCGTAGGTTCAAATCCTGCCGCCCCAGCCATTTACATGAGCCATTAGCTCAGTCGGTAGAGCACCTGACTTTTAATCAGGGTGTCCCGCGTTCGAGTCGCGGATGGCTCACCATTAAAAATTTAATTTAAAATGTGCGGGAATGGCGGAATTGGCAGACGCGCTAGACTTAGGATCTAGTGTCTCACGATGTGCAGGTTCAAGTCCTGTTTCCCGCACCAAACCCAAAAACCAAAGGCACTCAAGAGATTGAGTGTTTTTTTGATTCTGTGATTTGTGGGTTTTGCCTACTATGAAGGTGTCTGATTTTCCTTATATATGTTTCATCTTATTTCTTCATCAGAAGAGCTGAACTTAAGAAATAGTTAAAATTGGGAAAATAAGGAGGAATATGATGGAAATTGTCGAAGAGGAACAAAGACCCTTTATATAAGAGTGCTGTCAGCACTCTAACTTTATAACAACTATCTTTAATTTCTTCCACAATGAAGCAATGAAACCAGTTAAGCTACAGTATATGAAAGCAGAAAGGGACGATAGATATGATTAAAAATGGATGTTTAACCTCATTAGTAGACCATTGGATTGACCCTAGTAAGCCCCAAAAGATGGTAACCATTATCTTAACTTTTCTTTTAATTATTTTGAGTGGCCTGTTAGTTTATTTTACAGGTGGAATAAAATATGTATATTCACATGTTATGTATTTCCCTATTGTACTAGGGGCTATGTTTTTTGGAGTTAAAGGTGGAATCATAACAGGATTAGTTGCAGGTATTGCCCTAGGTCCCTATATGCCTATTGATATAGTCACAGGAGAAAAACAAGAATTAATTAACTGGTTGTTCCGGGCATTTTTTTTTGCTTTTGTTGGTATGTTTATAGGTATATTTGCTCAGAGTTTTCTAAATGCAATTAAAAAGATTAAACATAATAGATATCATGATCAACATACTAATCTCCCAAATCAAAGCTGTTTAGAACTTGGCCTAGACAATGCTATTGTTAAGATTAATCAGGAAGAAATTAATGGATTCAGTTTGCTACTGATAAATATAGAAAATTACATAGAGATTTATTATACATTTGGACCTGAAGCCTCTGATGACCTTATCCAGATATTTATCAACCAAATTAAAGAACTGCTAGATGAAGAAATTTTAGTTTATCAGATATTACCCAATAGATTAGCGGTATTTACAGAAAAGAATACAAATTTGAAAAACAATCAAGATAATCTGACTACAATTCTAAATGGTTTTCAAAGTGACTCCGTACATGTCGATGGGGTTCCAATATATGCAGACATTAGAATTGGAATTGCATCCTGCCCTGAAGATGGAACAGATTCAAAAACCTTATTAAAGTTAGCTGGTATAGCTTTATATAGAGCAAAAAAAGACTATTTGCAGTATGCAGAATATGACGGTGAAACTGATTGGACAAAAAACAGCAAATTGGAGTTGCTTGGCGATATACCAAAAGCAATTAGAGATAATCAGTTCAAGTTATACTATCAGCCCAAATATGATATATGTGAAAAGAAAATTATAGGTCTTGAAGCATTATTACGCTGGTATCATCCAGAAAAAGGGATTATTGGTCCTAACAATTTTATTGCTGAAGCAGAACAAACAGCTTTGATTCATTCAATTACTAAGTGGGTGTTTACTAATGCCCTAGAACAAATTGTTTTGTGTGATAAAGAGGGATTAGAGGTCAAAATTGCAATAAATATTTCATCAAGAAATTTAAAAGATCCGCAATTTACTGCTTTCATGTTAGAGCAATTAAAGGCTTTTGATATTAAACCTGAAAGAATTGAATTGGAAATTACAGAAAGAGAATTGATAGAAGAAACAGGAAGTAGTTATAGAATATTAAATGAACTTGCTCAAAGTGGCTTTGAAATAGCCATAGATGATTTTGGTACTGGAGACACTTCATTGAGATATTTAAAACATATTCCGGCTACTACAATTAAGATTGATAGGAGTTTCATTGAAAATATACATCTAAATTGGAGAGAAGAGAAAATAGTAGAATCTATGATTAGCATGGCTACTGTATTAGGTTACAAAGTTGTAGCTGAAGGAGTAGAGTATCAAGAAGCTGTAGATATTCTTTCAAAGATCAATTGTAATGTTATTCAGGGGTATGTATTTAGCAAACCTATCCCAGGTGAAGAACTTATTGAAAAATTAAAGCTATTTAACGTTAATGGTAAATTTTAACGTAAGTAAATGATGTGTTTATATATTATTTTGATTTTTTGCCCACTGGGTAGATTCTAGTTTATCTTCACGAAGATAAAATCTGCCGTCTTCTGTCACTTGCACAATCTCTGCTTGTATTAGCCTTTCCAGCGCTTGAGGCTTATAATCGCGGTTCTTGACGAGGCGATCAACAACAGTTTGCGGCTTAATCCCTAGTTCAATATTGTATTTCGCATTTTCAGGTGAAACAGCATTTTGCTCACGAAATTCTTTAATCACGGCCGAAATAGCGAACTTCAACATAATTGAGGGAATCAGGAAAATTAAGATGATGGCTACTACTATAAACAGTACAGTATAAAGCATATTTTTGTAGGCCTCCTCAAATTCTAATATTTACTCACTAGCCCTGCATACATTGATACACGAACATTATAACAAAAAAGAGAAGGAACTTCTATTTATGCTTTTTATAGTGCTTACACATCAACTGCTATGTACTCTACTAAGATACCAATACAAGAAGATACCAAGGTGTTAGTATATAAAATAGAACAACTGAAGGCGATCAACCTCCTAAACTGGAAAGCCAGTAAATAATAACCAATAGTGCCGATTTAAGTGCTAATGCATTTATTATCGGCACTTTCATTTGCTATTATAAATAATTGACGATTAATGTCGAAATATGGTAAATTGTACATGAATATGCATTAGACAGCTAATAGCATATTTGCAAAACTATTTGATTTGCTTATTGTAGATTATGCCTCCTAAGAAGGAAGGTTTAAATTTCTTAAAAAATACGCCGAAAATAAGCGGTGAAAGAAGATGGAATAATGGATAATAAAAGCATTTCGATTAGGAACAGCATAATCATTGTATTCATAATACTCATGTTAGCAACAGTTAGCGTGATAGGCTATATTATATTTTCAAACTGGTTGTCTTCGGCAGATGAATCCATAACAAAAATGGCAGAAGACATGAACTCCGAAATATTCCATCAAGTTGATGTATTCGTAGCCGTTCCGTTGCATGTCAATGAAGCAAATCAAGTGCTGTTAGAAAATGACATTGTGAATATACATAATGAGGGTGAACGTGAGAGCTTTTTTGTAGGGGTTTTGAGAGCACATAGTGATGATGTTTACAGTTTTAGCTATGGTACTGAAAACGGGGAATATTATGGTGCTCGAAGAAACGAAAACTATGATATAGAAATTATGAGAAATAATAGAGATACTGATGGCCATTCTTGGTACTATTCCTTAACTGAAGATATGACTGCGGGAGAACTTGTGGTGGAAGCTGGAAAATTTGATCCGCGAACTAGAGATTGGTATAAGGCGGCAAAAGAAACACAAAAGCCGGTATTTTCACCGATATATAAACATTTTGTCATGGATGATTTGACTGTATCGGCAGCTTACCCGATTTACAATAATCTTGACGACCTTCAAGGTGTATTGGGGACCCATATCACCCTTTCAAAAATAGACAACTATTTGGAAGGAATTGTAAAAGATAAAAATGCCTTTGCTGTGATTGTAGAAAGAGATTCCGGAGAATTGATTGCTAACTCGCTTGATATGGAGAATTTTAAAACCCTAGAAGATGGTAGTATAAAAAGGTTGACGATTAATGAAATAGATAATCAAGCAGTAATCCAGGCTCATGAAGATTATAAAAGTACTGAAGAAAGTAATTTTCGAATAAAGAATGAAAACGATAGACTGTATATTAAGATAACGGAGTATTATAATGAAGGATTGGACTGGCTGGTTATTACAGCAATACCTGAAAGTCTGTTTATGGCAGGCATTATTGAAAATATGAAATTGACATTACTGCTGACAATATTAGCTCTTATGCTATCAATAGGAATTTATTTGATGCTTACAAATAGATTCTTAAAACCTATAGACAGCTTGATACGCACTACTGAAAAGTTTTCTCAAGGTGATTTATCCCAAAGGGCAACCATTACCAGAAATGATGAGATTGGAATGATATCGGAATCTTTCAACAAAATGGCAGATACAATATATATGCTTGTCAATAACCTTGAGAAAAAGGTGAAAGAGAGGACGGTAGAGCTAGCAGAAACCAATAATGAATTGAAGGAAAGCAAGGACCAGCTGCACCTCATTTTGGATTCCACCGTAGAAGCAATATACGGGATTGATAATAATGGAAATTGCACATTTTGCAATGCTAGTGTTTTAGAAATATTAGGATATAAACATCAAGATGAGCTGACTGGCAAGAATATGCATTTACAAATTCATCATAGCCATAAAGATGGGACATCGATGTCTATCGAAGAATGCAAAATTTTTAAAGCATTCATCACAGGAAAGGGTACTCATGTAGATGATGAAGTGTTTTGGAGGGCAGACGGCACAAGCGTTGATGTAGAATACTATTCCTATCCCCAGTATAAAGATGGAGAGATTATTGGTGCAGTTATTACTTTTATGGATAATACCGAACGCAAAAAAAATGAGGAACATATCAAGCATTTAAGTTATCATGATTCTTTGACTGGCCTATATAATAGAATGTTCTTTGAAGATGAGCAGAAAAGGATAGACATCAAAAAAAATCTCCCCATATCAATCATTTTTGGGGATGTCAATGGGTTGAAGCTGACAAATGATATCTTTGGTCACGTTGCAGGTGATGCTCTTTTAAAAAAATCATCAGAAATATTGAAAAATATTTGCAGGGAAGAAGACATTGTTGCTCGTGTGGGTGGAGATGAATTCGCAATTCTTTTGCCTAACACAGAGGCAAGTGTTGCAGACAAAATTATCAACAGGGTAAAAAAAGAACTATCTAAAGAACAAATTGTTGCTATAAAGTGTAGCATGTCGATGGGGTATGATACTAAAACAAATGCAGATCAAGATATAGAGAGAACGATGAAAAATGCTGAAGATAAAATGTATAAAGAGAAAACGCTTAATCGAAAAACCATTAATTCCGATATGGTACAGACAATTATCGAAACACTACACGACAAAAGCCCTCGAGAAAAAGAACACTCCATAACCGTAAGTGAAATATGCCAAAATATTGGCCAGGCAATGAAATTATCGCAAACAGAAGTAAGAAAATTAAAGGAGGCTGGATTTTTTCATGATATAGGTAAGATAGTATTAGACAAAGATACTCTTAATAAAAATGATACGTTGACTGAGCAGGAGAAAAAAGAGATGCAGCAGCACCCCGTCGTAGGCTATAGGATTTTAAATTTATTTGATGATACATTAGATTTAGCAGAAGGAGTTTTTAACCATCATGAAAAATGGGATGGTTCTGGATACCCTAAAAAGCTGAAAGGAGAAGAAATTCCCAAATTAGCAAGAGTTATAGCAGTAGCAGAGAGCTATGATGCAATGACAAATAATTTGAATAAAAATGCCTTGAGTAAAGAAGAAGCCTTACAGGAAATCAAGAAATATACTGGAGTAAAGTTTGATCCTGAGATTGTAGACATCTTTATAGATATGATGTCAGGTAACAAAAACTATTTCACACAGAAGAATATTTTATCTTAGCCAGTTTAAGAAATGACCTACTTTAGATTTCTTTCAAAAGGATCTCTTTAATATCTAGCCTTGGTCTCTGTATTCAAATTTAAATATGCCTTAAAAATCTAAAGTATTAAGGTTAATTGGTAGTTTATGGGTCTTATGCTTTTGGCAAAAATGAAAGTTAAAAATCAATAAAGGTTTATGGCTATTTATGGAGAATAAAACTTACAGATGTTATAATTACTAAATATTCTGTATGTAAACTTTGCAATAGATGCAATTCAAGAAGCTAGTAGAGAAAGAAGCACTAAACCGAACAATTAAAGAGTGGTAAAGGGGGAACTATAATTAATGGAAATATTAAAAGTTTCAGCAAAATCTAATCCTAATTCGGTAGCAGGAGCTCTAGCAGGAGTTATAAGAGAAAAGGGGAAAGCTGAAATGCAGACAATTGGAGCAGGAGCTCTTAATCAGGCAATTAAAGCGGTGGCTATTGCCAGAGGGTTCGTGGCTCCTAGTGGTATTGATCTTGTTTGCATTCCCGCCTTTATTGATGTTCAAATTGATGGAGAAGAAAGAACAGCAATAAAACTCATTGTAGGTCCTCGTAAATAACATTTATTTATTGTTTCAAAAATTAAAGGCACTCTTGGAGTGCTTTTTTTATTGCCCACCAGATGATAAGGACACATTAATGTTATGAGCCAGACTGCTAGGTAAGAAGATTGGCCGTCTGTTAAATGAATTCGATGAAATATTAGTGTGGGTTATAAAGGAAGCAATAAGAATCAGAGAATAGTCACAGCATGGGAATAAACTCGGTGAAGAACACTTTAATGGAATTACAATGTATTTAATTGATTATACTAAGGGACAACTCGAAAAGCTGATTATTGGATTATTTCTGTTATAGAGAAAGAGGATATTCCTTTTCCATCAGTAATTAAAGAGTTGGTGTTAAATATTGAACATTTAATTGCTTGTAGTTTGAGAAAGAATTTATCATTATTTGATGAGGCTTGCAGCATACTTGAAAAGATAAAAAATCTAACTAAATTTTTGGAAGGAATACCCGAGGAAGCTTGTGATATCTTTTGTTCTTATGCGCAAAGTAGTGTCCTTGAAACCAGTTGTAATATTGCTGTAGTTGGCCAGGGGTGCTATCAATGTTCCTTGAGTGCAGGGAAGGAGATTAGGGTTAAAGGAGCTTTTAGAGGTGGCGAGATGCTCGCTAATGGAGATATTTGCGTGGATGAAGTTAGGTTCAACAGGTATATCTGTCGGTAAGTCAAAATAAAAACTTCTGACAAAGCCGTTGTTACTTTAAATAGGGTTCATCCCGAAACTTTTGTTCAACTAGATAACCAGTCCTATATTTTTGAAGAGAATATGAAACAAGTGAAGATATATTTGGGAGCCGAAAGAAAAATTAAAATGAGTTTTTTAAAAGATGCTATGCTTAAAGATTACCATATTTATCACTTGACAAAGTAAATAGTTAGTGCTAATATTTCTAGGTGAATAATCTAGACTATTAAAAATTTGCGGGAGTAACTCAGTGGTAGAGTGCAACCTTGCCAAGGTTGAAGTCGAGGGTTCGAATCCCTTTTCCCGCTCCAAACTAGACTATTACCTCGGTTTGTGGTATTATCCAAGCCGAGGTGTTAGTATATTTAAGGCTATTTAGGCTTAATATGTTTAGATTTATAGCAGTTGTTTATAATATACTTATTCTAGTTCATTTGTTATATATTTACCTGAATGTGACAATTTTAAATAAATTAAAGGAATAGAATTTAAGGGGGATCATAATGAAAACTAGTATTAAAGAAAAAGTAAACGGTAAAATCACACTAGAAGTAGAATTAGAATCTTCAGTATTTCAAGGTGCAGTAAATAAGGCTGCAAAAAAATTAGCGAGTAAGGTAAACATACCTGGTTTTAGAAAGGGAAAAGTACCCAAAACTGTACTTCAGAAATTTGTAGGTAGCGAAGCAATTAGCGCTGAAGCTGTTGATGATATTTTACCAGATACATACATAAAAGCACTTGAACAGGAAAAAATTGAGCCAATTGACCAACCAAACATAGATTTAGTACAATTTGAGGAAGGAAAGCCTTTAATATTTACAGCTGAGATTCCTGTAAAACCTGATGTAGAGTTAGGGAACTATAAAGGTGTTGAAGTAAAGCATAAGGATGCAGAAGTTACGGAAAAAGAAATAGAAAACTACCTTGGAACAATGCAGCAGAGACATGCTCAAATTGAGGCAGTTCCTGATAAAGCATTAGAAGAGGGAGATACTGCAATTATGGATTTTGAAGGTTTCTTAGATGGAGAAGCTTTTGAAGGTGGTAAAGGTGAAAATTACAGCCTAGTAATTGGATCTAAAACGTTCATTCCTGGTTTCGAAGAACAATTGGTTGGCATGAAACCTGGTGAAGAAAAGGATATTACTATAACTTTCCCAGAAGATTATGGCAATGAAACATTAAAAGGAAAAGAGACTACTTTTAAAGTAAAAATGAATGAAGTCAAAGTAAAGAAGTTAATGTCGATTGATGATGAATTTGCAAAAGATATAAGTGAATTTGAAACCTTAGAGGAATTAAAGCAGGATGTGGAGAATAAGTTAAAAAAGGCAGCTGAGCAGGAAAATGAGCAACAAATTAGAAATAAAGTATTAGATAAAGTGGCGGAAGGTTGCCAAGTGGAAGTGCCTAATGTTTTAATTGAACGAAAAATTGATGATTTAATTAAAGAGATGGAATTTCGAATTCAGCAGCAGGGTCTAACTTTGGAAAACTATCTAAAGTTTACTAATAGTAGTATGGAACAAATGAGGGAACAGTATGAAGAGAACGCTTCAAATAGTGTTAAAATAGATCTTATATTAGAAGCTATTGCTAAAACCGAGAATATTGAAGTTACTGATGAAGAGCTAGATAAAGAAATTGAAAAAGTTGCAGAACAGAATAAGCAGCCTGCTGAGCAAATTAAACTTTTCCTACAAAGTCAAGGTAGACTTGATTCTTTTAAAGATAGTTTGATGATTGATAAAGCAGTCAATTTACTGGTTGAAAGTGCTAAAATAGTAGAACCCAAGGCTGAAGAAACTGTAAGTGAAAATAAAGAAGAAAATTTATAAAAAATGAGTAACCAAAATCAAGCAGTATAATACGAATACAAATAAGAGGAAAGTTGGTGTATATTTATGTCTGTGCTTGTACCAATGGTAGTTGAACACACAAATAGGGGAGAAAGAGCTTATGACATATATTCCAGGTTGCTCAAAGATAGAATTATCTTTTTAGGCAGTGAAATAAATGATCATGTAGCTAACCTTGTCATTGCTCAGTTGTTATTTCTAGAAGCAGATGATCCTGATAAAGATATACATTTATACATTAACAGCCCAGGTGGATCTATAACTTCTGGAATGGCAATCTTTGATACAATGACATATATTAAACCAGATGTTCAAACTATTTGTGTAGGATTAGCAGCTAGTATGGGAGCATTCTTGCTCGCAGCAGGTTCAAAAGGAAAGAGATTTGCTTTACCAAATAGTGAAATAATGATTCACCAACCTTTAGGTGGAACCCAGGGTCAAGCGATTGATATTGAAATACATGCTAAAAGAATTATTCGCATTAAGGAAAGATTAAATAAAATTTTAGCTGATATCACAAAAAAATCATTAGAACAAATTGAAAAAGATACAGATAGAGATTATTTCCTAACAGCAGAAGAAGCTAAAAATTATGGTATAATTGATAAGGTAATGACAACTAGAGAATTAAGCAGTAAGAAATAGTTAGCTCTTACAAGGCGTACTAAAAAGTTGGTGAGGTGAAATAATGTATAAGTACACCGATGACAAAGGGCAGTTGAAGTGTTCTTTTTGTGGTAAACTACAGGATCAGGTTAAAAAGCTTGTAGCTGGACCTGGAGTATATATTTGTGATGAATGTATCGAACTGTGTAACGAAATAATTGAAGAAGAGCTTAGTGAAGAACTAGGTATAGAAATGGGCGATGTTCCAAAGCCACAAGAAATCAGGGAAATTCTTGACCAATATGTAATAGGTCAAGAAAAAGCTAAAAAGTCCTTGGCTGTAGCTGTATATAATCACTATAAAAGAATTAATATGGGTATGAAAGTTGATGATGTTGAGCTGCAAAAGAGTAATATAGTAATGCTAGGCCCTACTGGTAGTGGGAAAACTCTTTTAGCTCAAACATTAGCTAAAATATTAAATGTACCATTTGCTATTGCAGATGCAACGTCATTAACCGAAGCAGGTTATGTTGGAGAAGATGTAGAAAACATCTTGTTAAAGCTGATACAGGCTGCAGATTATGATGTTGAAAAAGCTGAAAAAGGAATCGTGTATATTGATGAAATAGATAAAATAGCACGGAAATCTGAAAACCCATCAATAACAAGAGATGTTTCTGGTGAAGGGGTACAGCAAGCATTACTAAAGATTTTGGAGGGTACTGTTGCAAGTGTACCACCGCAAGGTGGCCGAAAACATCCTCATCAAGAGTTTATTCAGTTAGACACAACCAATATTCTCTTTATTTGTGGTGGGGCTTTTGATGGAGTGGATAAAATCATAGGTAATAGAATTGGTAAAAAAGGAATTGGCTTTGGCTCTGAAGTCAAAGGCAAGAAAGATAAGAATATTGGAGAAGTCTTAAACAATATTTTACCAACTGATCTATTAAAATTTGGTCTAATACCGGAGTTTGTTGGTAGATTACCGGTTATAGTTACCCTTGAAGCCTTAGATGAAGGTGCTCTTGTGAAAATTCTGACCGAACCTAGAAATGCACTAGTTAAACAGTACCAGAAGCTATTTGAAATGGATACTGTGGATTTGGAATTCGAAAAAGAGGCTTTAGAAGCTATTGCAAAGGAAGCTATTAAAAGAGAAACAGGAGCTAGGGGTTTAAAAGCCATATTGGAAAATATTATGTTAGATGTTATGTATGATATTCCTTCCAAAAAGGATATTAAACATTGTGCTGTTACTAAAGCGGTTGTTGAGGGTAAAAAAACCCCAATACTAACACTAGATAAAAAGGAAGAAACTGCATAGATATCTAAAGGCTCTCTCAACTGAGAGCCTTTTTTATTTTTAGTAAATTCCTTTTCCAGGGGATATATTCGGATAAAAATAATCCTGTTGGCAATA
This sequence comes from Desulfitibacter sp. BRH_c19, assembly GCA_001515945.1. Classification (NCBI taxonomy): domain Bacteria; kingdom Bacillati; phylum Bacillota; class Clostridia; order Neomoorellales; family Desulfitibacteraceae; genus Desulfitibacter; species Desulfitibacter sp. BRH_c19. The sequence goes on along the minus strand of LOER01000023.1, from coordinate 51,293 downwards.
ATATTTAAGCAAAGGACTTTAAGTTTTAGCTGGGAAAAGGAGTTGGATTGTTAAAGATGTATTCATATGGTGCTGGACTGGGAAGTGTATTAGGTTTTGTTCAAATATTTTTTGCTATTGTTATAGGACTATATTTTTGGAATCTACTAAAAAATCAGCAGGGTAATAAAGTAGCAGTTGAAAAAGAATCAAAGAAAGAGTTAGAAAAGCTTCAAAAAATGCGCAGAGTTACCTTAAGTCTCCCTCTATCTGAAAAAACTCGCCCCACCTGTTTTACCGAAATTATAGGACAGGAGGAAGGTTTAAAGGCTCTAAAAGCGGCTCTTTGTGGACCCAATCCACAACACGTAATTATCTATGGGCCTCCTGGAATTGGTAAAACTGCTGCTGCTAGGCTAGTACTAGAAGAGGCAAAAAAATCTCCTGATTCACCTTTTAAAAGTGAGGCAAAGTTTATAGAGATTGATGGGGCTACTGCTAGGTTTGACGAAAGAGGAATAGCAGATCCCCTGATAGGTTCAGTCCATGACCCAATATATCAGGGAGCAGGTGCTATGGGTATGGCAGGGATTCCTCAGCCTAAACAAGGAGCAGTAACTAAGGCACATGGAGGAATGCTTTTTATTGATGAAATAGGAGAATTGCACTCTATTCAGATAAACAAGCTACTGAAGGTGTTAGAAGATAGGAGAGTTATTTTAGAAAGTGCATACTATAGCTCTGAAGATAATAGTATCCCAAGTCATATCCATGATATATTTCAAAATGGTCTACCAGCAGATTTTCGCATGGTGGGCGCTACCACACGTCTACCAAATGAAATTCCCCCGGCAATTAGATCTAGATGTATGGAGGTGTTTTTCAGGCCATTGCTCAGCTGTGAAATTGAAGAAATAGCATGGAATGGCGCAAAAAAAATTGGTTTTGAAATAGAACAGAGTGCAGTAAAGGTGGTTGCTAGATATGGCACAAATGGACGAGATGCCGTAAATATTATCCAAATAGCAGCAGGCCTGGCCCTAGGAGAGGGTAGAAAAAACATCTTATGTTCAGATGTGGAATGGGTAGTTAATAGTGGTCAGTATTCTCCTAGACCTGAAAAAAAAATTCATTCCAGTCCCCAGATTGGGCTTGTCAATGGTTTGGCAGTTTGTGGTCCAAGCGTTGGAATGTTGCTAGAACTTGAGGTAAGTGTCTTAAAGGCAGAAAAGGGTCAGGGTAAAGTTGTTGTTACAGGAGTAGTTGAAGAGGAGGAAATGGGATCTCAGGATGGAAAACGACTTCGCAGAAAGAGTATGGCGAAAGATTCTGTAGAAAATGTTTTAACAGTTCTCAAAAGAAACTTTAATTTAGATCCATACAACTATAATATACATGTAAATTTTCCTGGAGGTGTCCCAATAGATGGACCATCAGCTGGTGTAACAATTGCAACAGCAGTTTACTCAGCTATCAAGGAGATTGTTGTGGATAACAAAGTTGCAATGACAGGTGAAGTGTCTATAAGGGGATTTGTAAAGCCTGTCGGTGGCATAGTAGCCAAGGTTGAAGCTGCGCGCCATGGAGGTGCTAAAACAGTCATTATACCAAAAGATAACTGGCAAGAAATGTTTAGCCTTCTTGATGATATAGAGGTAAAACCTGTAGAAACTCTTGAAGAAGTATTATCAATAGCGATTCTCCAAGAAAATATTGAAAGTTGTCAAGGTGTTTTGTCAAATGTAGAAGTACTTACAGCTTCGCAGATTTAAACTGTGGATTAATAACCCAACAAAGGAAACCTTTGCAGGAAATAGTATTATCATGTAGAATATCACTAAGACTATTTCCTGACATGGCTAAGTTTTTTGCCTTAGAATACCACTCGAACTCACCAGGAGGTGTTTACGTGACAATTAAAGCATCTAATTTAAGAAAGGGTATTCCAGTACTTCCATTAAGAGGTGTTTTAGTATTTCCATATATGGTTATACATCTGGATGTCGGCAGAGAAAAGTCAATTAGTGCAATTGATGAAGCGATGCTTACAAATAGAGAAATCTTATTAGTGATGCAAAAGGATGCCCAAACTGACGAACCTGCAATTGAAGAAATTTATCATACCGGGACAATTGCTGAAATTAAGCAGCTATTAAAACTACCGGGTGGAACAATTAGAGTATTGGTAGAAGGAAAAGTAAGGGCGAAAATCGTTAATTTCTTAGATGATCAATCATATCTAAGAGCTGACGCAGAAGAGTTTTCCGAAGAAATCATAATTAGTTCTGAGATAGAAGCTTTAATGAGAACCTTAGTAGATAAATTTGAAAACTATGTAAAGGTTAGCAAAAAAATACCACCAGAAGCAGTAGTGTCAGTTGTTACTGTCGATGAACCTGACAGACTAGCTGATGTAGTTTCAGCTCATCTAACCTTAAAACCTCACGATAAGCAACAGGTTTTAGAAAAAATTGATATCATTAAAAGGTTAGAGTTTCTTTGTGAGATAATAGCCAAAGAAATGGAAATCCTTGAACTTGAGAGAAAAATTAATATGCGGGTCAGGAAGCAAATGGAAAAGACCCAAAAAGAGTATTATTTAAGGGAACAAATGAAAGCAATACAAAAAGAGCTTGGGGAAAAGGATGACCTAAAGGCAGAAACTGAAGAGTTAAAAGAAAAGATAGAAAAGGCACGTATGCCCAAGGAAGCAAAAGAAAAAGCCTTAAAGGAATTAGACCGCCTGGAAAAAATGCCTCCAATGGTCGCAGAGGCAACTGTAGTAAGAAATTATCTTGACTGGATACTGTCAGTTCCATGGCATAAACAGACTAAAGATAGGCTAGATATCAATATGGCACAGACAATATTAGATGAAGATCATTATGCTCTTGATAAGGTTAAAGATAGAATCATAGAGTATTTAGCAATTAGACAGTTAGCAAAAAAAATGAAGGGTCCCATTATCTGCTTTGTTGGTCCTCCAGGAGTAGGAAAGACGTCATTGGCAAAATCAGTTGCTAGGGCATTACAGCGAAACTTTGTTAGGATGTCCTTGGGAGGAGTAAGGGATGAAGCGGAAATTCGTGGCCATCGTAGAACCTATGTAGGTGCAATGCCAGGTAGGATAATTCAAGGAATGAAACAAGCGGGTACTAAAAACCCTGTATTTTTATTAGATGAGATAGACAAGATGAGTATGGATTTTAGAGGAGATCCATCTGCAGCCCTTTTAGAGGTACTAGATCCTGAACAAAATAGTACTTTTAGTGACCATTACATAGAAGCAGCTTATGACTTGTCTAAGACAATGTTTATTACAACAGCCAATATTCAATATAATATACCTAGACCATTGCTTGATAGAATGGAAATAATCTATCTTTCTGGTTACACAGAAGAAGAAAAGCATAAAATCGCAAGTATCCACTTGTTACCTAAGCAATTGAAAGAACATGGCTTAACGGAAAAGCAATTGGACATTTCAGAAAATGGTCTCAGAAGAGTAATAAGAGAGTATACAAGAGAAGCAGGAGTCAGGAACCTAGAAAGGGAATTGGCCACAATATGTCGTAAAACAGCTAGAGATATTGTTGCTAAGAAAGAAAAAAGCCTTAAAATAACTGCTCAAAATATAGAAAAATATCTTGGCATTCCTCGATATAGATATGGAATTGCGGAAAAAGAAAGTGAAGTAGGAGTATCTACCGGTCTAGCTTGGACTGAGGTAGGTGGAGATGTTCTATTTGTGGAGACAACCCTTTATAAGGGAAAGGGCAAACTGACGTTGACTGGTCAGCTTGGGGATGTTATGAAAGAGTCTGCATATGCTGCCTTTAGTTATATTAAGTCTAGAGCTGACAATCTGGGAATTGACTCAAAAACCTTTGAAGATCATGATATCCATATCCATGTTCCTGAAGGAGCAATTCCTAAGGATGGTCCGTCAGCAGGCATTACAATAGCTACTGCTATGGCATCTACATATACAAACAAGCCTGTTCTTAAGGATTTAGCAATGACAGGTGAAATAACCCTTAGGGGAAGAGTACTTCCTATAGGTGGTCTAAAAGAAAAGGTTATTGCTGCCCACAGAGCAGGGATTCGAAAAGTAATACTACCTAAAGAAAATGAAAAAAGTCTCGAAGATGTACCTCAATCAGTTAAGAGAAAGATGGATTTTCATCTTGTAGAACATATGGATGAAGTATTAGCTTTTGCTCTTTTGGATAAGGTACCTAAAGAGGGAGAAAATGAAGGTTAAAAGTGCCACTTTTATAACAAGTGCTGTAAAAAAAGATCAATATCCTGTGGGAGGAAAACCGGAAATTGCTTTTGTAGGAAGGTCAAATGTAGGCAAATCTTCACTTATTAATACCCTCGTTAACAGAAGAGGACTTGTAAAAACTAGTCAAAGACCAGGTAAGACACGTTTAATTAATTTCTTTGATGTAAATGAAGAAATCCATATGGTGGACTTACCAGGATATGGATATGCAGCTGTATCTGGTGGTATGAAAGAACAATGGGCTGGTTTTATTGAGGAATATCTCAAAGAAAGAGAAGACCTAAGATTAGTAATTCAGCTCATAGACATTAGGCACGAACCTACAGATCTTGATGTCCAAATGCATTTGTGGTTACAAAGATTCGGAATACCAAATTTATTGGTTGCTACAAAAGCTGATAAGATTTCTAGGGGGAAATACTCTAAGCATCTAAGTGATATCAAGAAAAAACTCTTACTGGCATCTGATACTAAGATTATTACATTTTCAGCAATGAATAGAGAGGGTAAGGAAGATGTGTGGAAGATTATTATGGATCATATTGACTAATATAAAACTCCGTGAAATCTACGGAGTTTTTTGTTATCATTCTTTTCTTTTTATGACAATTAGATTTCTGTCATCAGTTGGATCTTCTTCACTAACTTTTTCTATATATTTAATAATGGCATTGATTGTGTCATTTGCATTTAAGTCTTTTAATTGATCTAATTTATCATAGAAATTTGTAATGGAAAGCTGTTGGTCCTTTGAGATTTGTATTTCAAAAAATCCATCTGTGAACAAAGATACTTTACCACCAACAGGAAGAGAAACACTAAACTCTTCGTATTTAATGTCTTCAAAAACACCAACTGGTAAGGTTGTGGTCTCATTTAATACACGACTTTCATTATCGTACTGAAGTAATGGTTCAGGATGTCCACCATTAACAAGTTTTAACTCCCAATCTTTTGTATTAATAATCAGGTAAAGAGCTGTGATAAAGCTATCACTATCTGTTAAAGAAAAGAAGTCTATAAGTCCATAGTTTAAAGCTTCAATTAATTTTTTTGGATCCTTCCATAAATGCCTATTCTGAAATAACCTATCTTTTAGTACCATGCTTTTCATCGCTGCAGAAACTCCATGACCACAAATATCTGCCAGGAATACACCAAGATTATCATCATCTATTTCCATAAAATAATAGAAATCTCCTCCAATTTCGATACTAGGTTCGTAGAAAACTGCTATATCTAATGAGTCTATGTCTGGAACAGAATGAGGAAGTATGCTTTCTTGAAGATATTTGGCCATTGCAAGTTCCTTTTTTAGAAGTTTGTAATGATGTTCAAGGTCATCATGAAGTGATTTTGTTAAAAGCAAGGATTTAACTCGTGTGAGTAGCTCGATCCTATCAACTGGCTTAGTAAGAAAATCATCTGCACCAACTTCAATTCCCCTGATTTTGTTTTCTTTGTCATTTAATGCGGTGATAAGCACTACAGGTAAGAATCTAGTATCCGGGTTACTCTTTATCTTGGAACATACTTCATATCCATTTACTATAGGCATCATTATATCCAATAAGACTAAATCAGGTTTATATTTATCTATTTTTTCAAGAGCTTGGGAGCCGTTAACTGCACTAATAAGTTGATAATTTTCATTGGTAGCTGTTAAAAAAGCTTCTAATAAACCTAGGTTCATTTCATCATCATCAACTATTAAAATTTTATATCTTTTTGAGAATTTTTGCATGGATTATAGACCTCCATTTCCGCAACTAACTATCTAAACTAGTGACAGCTTCTTGGGTTTCTCCTTTGAACTCAACTAGAAGAATTCCCATAACCATTAATGCTGCACCAAATAGATGTCTGGAAGTAAATATTTCTCCAAGAAACATATATGCAAAAATAGCAGCAAAAACTGGCTCAGTAGTGATAATTACTATAGTACGTGTGGGTGTTGTGAACTTTTGTGCCCAGGTTTGGATCATAAATGCCAGGCAGGTAGCTGGTATTGCACAAACAAGTAAAGCTATTACAATGGAAGAAGTCATGCTAACGAGTGAGCTTTCTAAGAAGACTGAGCATAAGAGACTTAAAAAAGCTACTGTGACAATCTGCATTGTTACTAATGGTATGGTATCAAACCCTAGACAGTACTTACTTAATAGGAGTATATATATAGCATAGGAAATTGCACAAAAAAGTGTGATTATATCGCCAATGTTATAGGTTAAACTGCTATCAACGGAAAGAAAGAATAGTCCCAGAGCTGCCAAGATTGCCCCAGCTATGCTATAAATTCCGGGAAGTTTTTTAATAACTAATGTAGCAAATAGAGGCACAAAGACAACTGCAAGGCCTGTGATAAAACCAGAATTTGAAGCAGTAGTATACTGCAATCCAACTGTTTGAAAGGTATAACCTAGAAATAGAAAAAAACCTATGATGCTACCAATTTTTATTAATCTTTTATCAAATTTACTTTTATTAAACCAGCATATAAGAAGCATAAAGATGCTCGCAATCAAAAACCGATAAGCATTAAATGTAAAGGGCTGAATATCATCCAAGGCATTTTTAATAACTACAAAGGTTAGTCCCCATATTGATGCCACCAATAATAGAAGTAAATCTGCTTTAATTTGTCTAGTAATTATCATTTACTCTCTCCTTTTGTAACTCGCCTGAATCTAATATTTTCACACATCTAGTTGAAAAGTCAAGAAAAACAATTATGATAGTACACTATTTGGCATAAGATTAATTAAGTTGATCAATTAAAGGGGAGTGATGAAAGTGAGAAGTAAGGCAAAGCTTAGCCTAATATTTATGTGGACAATTACTTTTATTACATGGTTCATTATATTATTATTTCAGATATCATTTGGGGATCCATACATAAGCTTATCAGCCTGGAATATAAGTCTATGGGTAGTACTCTTAATAGGTTTAGGAATTATAGGTTATTATAGTAAAGATTGGAGAAACTTGCGCTTGTATATAGCCATTTGCGCACTGTATCAATTACCATTTACATTATTATATTTTGTTTTTGGAGTTGTTCCTTTAGAGATTTCTATAGAGTTTATAAGTAAAATTTTCTTTGGAACAGTTGCTGGAATGTGTGGCTCTAATATACATAAGCTAAATATCATGGAGAAGAGGATTGAAAAAGACCAGAAAAAGAGATACTCAGTAAAGCTATAATTATGATACAATTAAATGGTATATGACTAGCAAGTTAGGCTAGGACTACACTTAAATTATGGATGTGAAAGTAGAATTCTGTATTCTGTCTTCTGAGCTAGATGGATAGGCACAAATTATTTAGCATAGGTGGTGGAAGTGTGAATTTAGTAGATTCTCTGCTAAGTGGTAACATTAGAGCTTTGGCAAAGGCAATAACCGCTGTCGAAAATGAGTTGCCTGAAGCAGAAGAAATATTAAGCACTCTTTTTCCCCATACGGGGAAGGGCTTTGTTATAGGGGTAACTGGTTCTCCTGGAGCCGGCAAAAGTTCTATGGTAGACTGCATGATAAGTTATTATAGGAAACAGGGTAAAACAGTAGGAGTGATAGCTATTGATCCAACTAGTCCATTTACTGGAGGAGCACTTTTGGGGGACCGAATTAGAATGCAGGAGCATTCTCTAGATGATGGTGTATTCATAAGAAGTATGGGTAGCAGGGGTAGTTTAGGTGGGTTATCCCAGGGCACAAAAAATGCAGTAAGGCTTATGGATGCCTTTGGTAAGGATATAATAATTGTGGAAACTGTTGGTGTGGGCCAATCTGAGATTGAGGTAATGAATGTTGCTCACACAACCTTGGTAGTACTAACTCCTAACGCAGGTGATACTATACAGATATTAAAAGCGGGAATAATGGAAATAGCGGATGTGTTTGTGATAAATAAAGCTGACTTAGATGGTGCAACCAAGGTAAAAGGAGAAGTAGAAGGCTTCTTACACCTTAAGGCGAAGCAAGAGTGGGATATTCCTGTTATCCCTGTTGTTTCAAGCAAAAATCAGGGTATTGATAAATTGTGTGGTAGTATAGAAGATCATTGGAAGCATTTATTTAAGAATAATACTTGGCAAAAGCAAGAAAGGGTGCGCTTGCGTAGAGAAGTTGAAGAAATAATGTCCTTAAAGATAAAAGAATCTGTATTTAAAGAAATTAAAAACAATAGTGAATGGGAAAAATTATTGGACAAACTCTATAATAAATCCTTGGGACCCTACGAGGTAGTTGAGACAATTCTTGACAATTTTTTTAATTGTGTATATGATAAATAAAATAGAATACAGAAATACAGAATATAGGAAACAGAATAGTTTCTTCTGACTCCTAACTTCTGAATTCTGATTTCTAAATCGATGATAGGAAGTAGTAACTATTTTCTTCCTCTAGAGAGAATTGGTCCTTTGGCTGAAAGACCATGAGGTAAGTTATAGTGAAGTCGCCCTGGAGACTAAATGCTGAAGCTAGTAAGCATTTTCGGGTCAGTCCGTTATAACTGGTTAAGTGTCAATAAAGTTGAACTTCTATCAGTAAGGAATATTTTTATTCATTACTGGTGTTTGTTTGATTTTGGAATTAAGGTGGTACCGCGAAAGCTTTCGTCCTTAAAAAAGGATGATGGCTTTTTTTAATGTTTAAAGTAAAATGAAGATAAACGATCATAGTTAGCAGTATGACAATCAACAAGGATGTCAATGTGAGTGTCCCATCAATTAAATTTTGTAGTAATTCATGGGGCATGAAGGATAAAATCCGTAATGATTTGCATGTCTGAGCGTAGCGAGTTTGCAAAGCATAGGATTTTAGTTGTAATGCCACATAGAATTTCTGAAATTTAATTTAGGAAAAAGAACATGACATTTTTGTTAACACATTGAATATCCTCGTTTAGTAATAACTTGAGGTAACTTTTAATATAGGAGGAAAAATTTAATGCAAAAAACCTTAGATTCGAAATACGACCCTCAACAGGTTGAAAGAAAATGGTATAAACATTGGGAGGAAAGTGGTTACTTTCATCAAGAACCTCAAAAAGAAAAAGATCCATATTGTATTGTGATGCCCCCACCAAATGTTACAGGATCTTTGCATTTGGGACATGCTCTAGACAACACATTACAAGACATATTAATACGGTTTAAAAGGATGCAAGGTTACAATACTCTCTGGGTACCGGGAACTGATCATGCAGGTATTGCAACACAGGCTAGAGTTGAAGAGCATCTTGCTAAAGAAGGTCTAACCAAGTATCAACTAGGAAGAGAGAAATTTCTAGAGAGAGTTTGGGACTGGAAACACGAATATGGGAATACCATCACAAGACAGTTAAGGTTATTGGGAGCATCCTGCGACTGGAAACGAGAGAGATTTACAATGGATGAGGGGTGTTCAAAAGCTGTCTTAGAAGTTTTTGTTCAGTTGTATGAAAAAAGTTTAATATATAAAGGAAACTACATTGTAAACTGGTGTCCTAAGTGCAAAACTACCATATCAGATATTGAAGTAGAGCATAAAGACTCAAAAGGAAAGCTCTATCATATTAGGTATCCATTTAAAGATGGAAATGGTCATGTAGTGGTTGCTACAACAAGACCTGAGACAATGCTAGGTGATACTGCCATAGCAGTCCATCCAGATGATGAAAGGTATAAAGAATATATAGGCAAGACTGCTATTTTGCCCATTCTTAATAAGGAGATTCCAATTGTTGCAGATACCTATGTAGATCCTGGGTTTGGTTCTGGTGCTGTCAAAATAACTCCAGCACATGATCCTAATGACTTTGAAATGGCTGTAAGACATAAACTACCCCATGTTGTAGTTATTGGCAAGGATGCTTCAATGACAGGAGAAGCCGGACCATATCAAGGAATGGATAGGTATGATTGTAGAAAACAGATTATTGAAGACCTTGCAAACCAAGGTTATTTGGTAAATATTGAAGAACATGACCATGCAGTAGGGCAATGTTATCGCTGTGATACTATTATAGAACCTCTTGTATCCCCTCAATGGTTTGTAAAAATGAAGCCTCTAGCAGAGCCAGCAATGGAAGCAGCTAAAAAAGGTGATGTACGATTTGTACCAGAGAGATTTACAAAAGTGTATCTAGGATGGCTTGAAAATATTAGAGATTGGTGTATATCAAGGCAGTTATGGTGGGGACATAGAATTCCAGTATGGTACTGTGATGACTGCGGCAAAGAAATCTGCAGTCTAAGTGAACCCAAAGAATGTGATGCTTGTGCTGGGAAGCTTACCCAGGATCCTGATGTTCTTGATACATGGTTTAGTTCTGCATTGTGGCCCTTTTCTACACTAGGTTGGCCAGAAAATACTGAGGACTTAAGTCAATTTTATCCTACAAGTGTACTTGTAACAGGAAGAGATATTATTTTCTTTTGGGTAGCACGAATGCTCTTTATGGGAATTGAGTTTAAGGAGGGTGTACCCTTTGATGATGTATTTATCCATGGTCTAGTGTTGGATGGTCAAGGTAGAAAAATGAGTAAAAGCTTGGGTAATGGTATTGATCCAATAGAGGTTATAGACAAGTATGGAGCTGACACACTCAGATTTATGCTTATTACTGGTAACACTCCAGGTAATGATTTAAGGTTTCAGTTTGAAAGACTAGATGGAGCACGAAACTTTGCAAATAAGATTTGGAATGCCTCCCGCTTTGCCCTGATGAATCTGGAGGATTATGATCCAGAGCAGATTAGCAATTCTAGTAATTATTCTCTTGCAGACAGGTGGATAGTAACTCGTTATCAGGAAGTAGTAAATAAAGTAACCGAATCTATGGAGAAGTATGAATTGGGTGAAGCAGGTAAGATCATTTATGAGTTCATATGGAATGAGCTTTGTGACTGGTATATAGAATTAATTAAACCAAGATTATTTGGAAAAGTTACTGAAGAAAGCAAGAATACGGCTCAGGAAGTTTTGTATAGTACTTTAACAGGAGCACTCCAATTGCTTCATCCATTTATGCCGTTTATTACTGAAGAGATATGGAATCATATGCCTGGTAAACAAGGAAGCATAATGCTCTCAGCTTGGCCAGAGGTTAAGGATGTGAAGGATAGTACTGATGTAGCCAAAATGCAGCTTTTAATGGAAATAATTCGGGGGATTAGGAATATTAGAAATGAGATGAATGTCCCACCTGGCAAAAAGGCAGAGGCTATTATTTTGATAAAATCGCTTGAAGCTAAGGAAGCTCTTAAAGACAATCTTGCTTATATAGAAACCCTTGCTAGTGCATTTCCTATCACCATAAAAGATACTTTGGAAGAAAAGCCTGAAAAAGCTGCTACTGTCGTGGCATATGGTGTAGAAGTTTATGTTCCATTAGAAGGTCTGATAGATGTAGAAGTTGAAGTGAAGCGTCTTGAAAAAGATATTGCTAATATTACCAAAGAACTAGATAGGGTAACCACGAAACTAAATAACAAGGAATTCTTAAAAAAGGCACCCAAAGAAGTTGTGAATAAGGAAACAGAAAAGGAAAAAGAATTAACTGCGAAACATGAAAGCTTAGTGGAAAGACTGTCAGTATTTCAACGTGAATAGGAGAGTATGATACGCGATGAATTATCAGGAAGCTCTTGATTACTTGAGAAATCTAACTACATTTGGCATGAATTTTGGCTTGGACAGAATCCTAAAATTATTAGAACTACTTGGAAACCCTCAAAAGACACTAAAGGTTGTTCATATAGGGGGGACAAATGGAAAAGGATCTACAGCTGCAATGTTAAGTTCAGTTTTAGCTGAAAGTGGTTACAATGTGGGAATGTTCACATCCCCACACATCCACTCCTATAGGGAAAGGTTTAGGATTAATGGTGAGATGATTAGTCGGGAAAATGCCACAGCTTTAATAACCTTTATAAAACCCTTATTAGAAAAAATGGTACAGGAAGGCTATGAGCATCCGACTGAATTTGAAGTAAATACTGCAATGGCTTTCAAATATTTTCAACAAGAAGCAGTAGATTTATTAGTATTAGAGGTAGGTTTAGGCGGAGAGATAGATTCTACTAATGTTGTAAATAATCCACTCTTGTCTATTATAACAAATGTGGCAATGGATCATATGGATTACTTGGGAAATTCAATTAAAGAAATTGCTACTGTAAAGTCTGGGATTATTAAAGAAAATAGACCAGTCATTACTGGAGTAGACAAGGTTGAGGCATTAGAGGTTATTGAACAAAAGAGTAACTCACTTGAAAGCCCATTATATATATTGGGAAGAGATTTTAGTTACCAAACAAGCTCCTTAGGACCAGAAGGTTCGGTTTTTACTGTTACTGGAATAAAAGATAATTACCCAAAGATAAATTTGCCTTTACTAGGAGAACATCAGGGCAAAAATCTTGCTATGGTGCTAGTTGCAGTCGAACTTTTACAAGAAATGGGCTTTGCTAAAATTACTAAAGATACTTTACTTAGAGGATTGCAAAAAGTTGTCTGGAATGCACGTCTTGAAATATTTAAAAAAGATCCTCTAATTATAATCGATGTAGCTCATAATGTAGATGGTATCATGACTTTGAAAGACGCTGTAGAGAATATATTTCCTGACTACCAACTGACTTTGGTAATAGGTATGTTGGCAGATAAAGAAAGGGAAAAGGTTGTACAAATAATTGCTCCTCTAGCAAGGAGAATAGTTGTAACAAAACCTTTAAGTCCTAGAGCTGGGAACTGGGAACAATTAAAGTTTCTAGCAGAAAAGTACTGTTCTGAGGTTTTATTAGAACCAAATATCGGAGATGCACTAAAAATAGCTTTAACCAAAGTAGGCTCATTACCAAAGGAAATGATAATTATAACTGGATCTTTCTATATGGTTAGTGAAGCTAGACAGTGGTTGCAGGAAAATGCATAAAATTTGTACCTTTTTGCACAAATCTGTTATAATAACGTTGTAGATTTGTTCAGGATATAATATGACCGTTAAAGGAGGGCACGTTAGCCAAATGAAAGCTTTAAAAATACCAGAAGCAACGGTTAGTCGATTATCGGTTTACTCGAGATTTTTATTTCAGGTTGACAAGAAAGGGATCATTACTATTTCCTCAGGGGATATTGCTCAAGGTGTTGGAGTAAGTCCAGCCCAGGTCAGGAAAGATTTAGCTTATTTTGGGGAATTTGGAACCAGAGGTGTTGGTTACAATGTAAAGGACTTGCAATATAACATCTTGAAAATATTGGGACTAAACAAGCAATGGAAGGTCATCGTTATAGGAGCTGGAAACTTAGGGTCAGCCCTTGGTATTTATGCTGGTTTTAAGGAGAGAGGTTTTGATATCGTAGGCATCTTTGATGATAATCCCCAAAAAGTTGGATTTAAAGTAAACAACATAGAAATTATGTCCATGGATCGGTTGCCCAAAATTGTAAAAGAGTATAAAGTTAAAATGGGCATTATTACAGTACCAAGTGAACATGCACAGGATGTGGCAAATTATCTGATAGAAAACAATGTAACATCAATACTGAACTTTGCACCAAGGGTTCTTAATGTGCCAAAAGATATTATAGTTAGAAATGTTGATTTATCTGTGAACTTGGAAATACTAACTTTTAATATGATTAATCAAAAATGATAAAGTATAAGAAAAAGGGGAATACCCCTTTTTCTTGACTTCTTGACTATCTTTTTGCAATCAATGGAGGATGGTGACATAGATTATCAGAGAGGATGAAAAGCTTATTAATATTAAAAAACAACCTCAAATAATACTAGCTTCAGCATCTCCAAGGCGTAGAGAATTACTCAAAATCTTGGATATTAATTTTATTGTTGATTTTAGCAAAGTAGATGAGGTAGTTCCAGAAGGAATACCTCCATCTAAAGTAGTTGAAGTGTTAGCCTTAAAAAAAGCGAAAGAAGTTGCTATAAAGTACCAAGAAGGTCTTATTGTTGGTGCAGATACCATTGTAGTATTAGATGATAAAATCCTTGGAAAGCCGAAAGATGAGGATGAGTCTCTGTCAATGCTTCTAAGTTTACAAAATAGAAAACACAAAGTCTATTCTGGCATTGCTATTGTTGATGGACTAACAAAAACAGAAATATCGGACCACGAAGTTACCGAAGTCGAATTTCGACCCATTGATAAAGATGAAGCACTTAGATATATCAATTCTTCTGATTCCCCGAAAGGAAAAGCGGGCTCATATGCTATACAGGGAAAAGGAGCAATTTTTGTAAAAAGAATTGATGGAGATTATTTTAATGTTGTTGGTTTACCGTTGTTTAAGTTAGCTAATATGCTTAGTAATTTTGGTATAAAAATAGTCTAAGAGTTGTACCAAAAAGAATACCCAAGAACATTTTAGGGAGTGCCTTTGCACTCCTTTTCCTATTGGATTATTTATTCCAAAATCGAACCCTTTAAACTAATAACCTTATTCCGTATAAAAGTAGTATATGGATTTTGCTCCAAAATGAATTATCATAATATCTAAAGATAAATTATAAAGACCATAATAAAAGTAGAAATTATAATATTAAAATGTTATTGTTATTATAGGTCGAAAAAACACAAATATCGATAGATTTTCAAAAAAAAGGGAATATGCTTTATCCGATGACTATCACCGCTAAGACTCCCATCTTCTATAAGTGGGAGATAAGCGGTGCTATGTCCCTGGATAACGGTTTCCCCTAAAGGATTAGCTCAGCTAAACATTTAATCTGCTGATTAAATGAAGTTTCGCTCTATAACCTTCAGATGGAGTAATTCAGTGAAACTTAGTTCAGATGCTTTTTCCTGAACTGTAGTTGAACTAATCCTGTGGGAAACTCCACCTGAAGTCAAGAATCCTGTTTATTGAAAAAGTATTTGGGGGTAGATATTTAGTGAGTGAGGAATATCGTTTGACGGTAAAAGAAATGCCGGAGGATATTCGACCTAGAGAACGTTTGCTACAAAAGGGACCTGCAGCTTTAAGCTCGGGGGAGCTTCTGGCAATTTTATTGAGGATAGGCAATAGGAAAGAAACTGCTATTGACATTGCTAATAAAATATTACATCATTGTAATGGTCTAAAGGGTCTAGCAAATATTTCAGTAGAAGAACTTAGTAGCTTTCAAGGAGTTGGACTAGCAAAAGTTGCACAAATAAAAGCAGCAATTGAACTAGGACATAGGATATATAAGGAAGTAGGCGTAGTTAAACCGAAAATAACTAGCCCATTAGATGTGGTTGATCTTGTAATGGAAATGCAGTTTTTGGACAAAGAACATTTTAAGGTTATTACCTTAAGTACAAAAAACCATGTTATTGGAATAGAAGAAGTGTCAATAGGAAGTCTAAATAGTTCAATTGTACACCCAAGAGAGGTTTTTAAAAGAGCTGTTGAAAAAAGTGCGGCTTCTGTAATATTAATTCATAACCATCCTAGTGGTGATCCTGAACCAAGTAAAGAAGATATACAGGTAACCAACAGGCTTGTAAAAGCTGGGGAAATATTGGGAATAGAAGTTCTTGATCATATTATTATTGGGGAAGGTAGATATAAAAGCTTAAAAGAGCTTTGTGTAATTGGGTAGTCCCAAATCTTTCCCCTTGATAGCAGTTTCAATGCTATAATATAATTATATGTAGGTAACAAATTAGAGAGCTAACTTGGAGAGGAGTAACATAAATGTTTTTTGCAAAAGACTTAGGAATTGACTTAGGAACGGCTAATACTTTGGTTCACTTACGTGGAAAGGGAATTATATGTACTGAACCTTCTGTTGTTGCTATTCAGAGAGAAAATGGGGCAGTTTTAGCAGTTGGTGAAGAAGCAAAAAAAATGATTGGTAGAACTCCGGGCAATATAATTGCCATTAGACCAATGAAGGATGGAGTAATAGCTGATTTTGATATAACATCAGCCATGTTGCGCTACTTTATTAACAAGGCATTGAATCGAAAAAACAAAAGTACAATAGTTAGACCTAGGGTAGTTGTTTGTATCCCTTCAGGTATTACAGCTGTTGAAGAAAGAGCAGTAAGAGAAGCTGCCATGCAAGCAGGAGCCAAGGAGGTTTATCTAATAGAGGAGCCAATGGCTGCTGCTATTGGGGCTGGCTTACCAGTACATGAACCTACTGGAAACATGGTTGTAGATATTGGTGGAGGTACTACAGAAGTAGCAATTATATCATTGGGTGGAATAGTAACATCCAGATCAATCCGTATAGGTGGAGATGAAATGGATGAAGCAATAGTTCAACATATTAAAAGAAAATATAATCTTATGATTGGTGAAAGAACAGCAGAAGAGTTAAAAATCCAAATTGGAGCAGCTTATTTCCCTGTAGGTAATGGTGATGAAAAGGCTAAAGTAGTAGTTCCCGTAAGGGGTAGGGACTTAGTTGCTGGTTTACCAAAAACTATTGAAATTACTTCAAAAGAGATTAAAGAGGCTTTAAATGAACCAGTAACGGCTATCATAGAGGCAATTAAAGTTTGTTTAGAAAAAACTCCTCCAGAACTTGCGTCAGACATCATGGATAGGGGAATTGTAATGGCAGGAGGCGGTTCGTTGCTTTGGGGTTTAGATACACTTATTAGCCATGAAACAGGTATACCTGTTCATATAGCAGAGGATCCATTATTAGCTGTTGCCAATGGAACAGGAAGTGTTTTAGAAAATATCGAAATGCTTAAGAGGGTATTAATACCCAATAGAAAATTGGGTTAGAGATGTAGGTGTATATAAATGGCACGCAAGATTTCCAGAAAAAAAAGTATAATTGTGAGTGTTTTGATAGTAATTATACTTTTAGCTGGTATTAGATTTACTTCAACAACTAACAGAACACAGTTGTCCCAACTGGAAATTATTATACGTGATACTATAGCCCCGCTGTATAGCGGGGTTATGCAAGTTTCAAGAACAGTAGTAAATATAGGGAACAGTATAACTTTGTATAATGAGCTTTTAGAAGAAAACAACGACTTAAAAGAACAAGTAAGAGGCTTAGTCTTGCAAAATAGCACAATGGAAGAGTATCGTCTAGAAAACAAGAGGCTGAACCAGCTGCTTGGGCTCAGAGATTCTAATGAAGATCAACTGGAACTCCTTGCGGCGAAGGTTATCGGTAGAAATTTAGGAAACTGGTTTGATACAATAGTAGTAAATAAAGGTGAAAATCATGGCATAAGGATGAATATGCCTGTAATTAATCACCAAGGATTAGTTGGCAGAGTTGTAGCTACTTCAAGAAATACTGCTGAAATAATGCTCTTGCTAGATAGAGATAGTGCTGTAGGGGCAATGGTACAGCAAAATAGAACGCTTGGTGTAGTTGAGGCTACAACTACAGAAGAGTATCCTCTACAGATGATCCATATAAGTCATGATGCACCAATTGATGTGGGGGATATTTTAATAACCTCAGGCTTAGGAGAGATTTTTCCAAAAGGCTTAAAAATAGGTTATGTTACAGAAGTAGTAATGGCTCCTAATGGCCTTGTAAAACAAGCAATGATAATTCCATATGTGGAATTTGGAAAATTAGAGGAAGTAATGGTTGTTATGCAAGTTAAAGAACTCCCAGAAGAACTTGAATTGGGAGAGGGTGAAGAGTAGTGAAGCACTGGTTTTTGATGGGTTTTTTGCTGGTTTCCAGTTTGGTTCTACAGGCAACAGCATTTAATTATTTAGCAGTAGCCGGTGTAAAGCCTGATCTGCTGTTGATTATTGTAGTCTTGTATGGACTACTTTATGGGAAAAAAGCAGGAGTTTTGGGTTTTGTTTATGGTTTAGTAGAAGATTTACTTGTAGGAAGATTCATAGGTTTTAACGCTATTACTAAGGGTTTAATGGGTTTACTTATCGGTTTTTTAGAACCAAAGCTGTTTAAGGACCATATTTTAGTGCCAGTAATAGTTTTGTTAGTTGGAACATTTGTGTTTGGCGCTATAAGCTATTTAATAGGATTTATTGTTGGTATGTATTCATTTTTTGAGTATAATGCCTATTTGAGAGTAGTAATACTGCAATCAATTTATAATGCTTGTTTAGCACCTTTTTTATATGGCAGGTATTACAAAATTAGCATGGAGCGGTTTGTTAAAAAATTGAGGAGGTAGGGACAAATGACCCTTTCTCGTAAAATACTACAAAAAAAACTAACTATTTTTTTATATATAACCGCTTTGATATTTCTTGTTCTGGTTGGAAGACTATTTCAATTGCAGGTTGTTAATGCTCATGAATTTAAGACTCAATCCGAAGAAAATCGTATTAGAATTATTTCCAAGGAAGCAAGACGGGGGGATGCAGTTAGTGCTGATGGTAAAGTCCTCGCTACAAGTATGCCTGCGTTTAATATTTCCATTTCCTATCTGGCCGATGCAAATACGTTGCAAGAGGTAATAGATAATTTAGTTGAGATATTAGACGATGTAGAGATTAATGCAGATATCATCCATGAAAAATTGGGCGAGAATACTAGAAAATTTGAACCTGTACAAATAGTTACGTTACCATGGGATGAGGAAGGGATTGAGATTATTTCTCGTTTAGAAGAAAGAAGGAGTGATTTACCAGGGGTCGTAATAGAAGAAGTACCCCAAAGGTTCTATCCATATGGTAGTTTAGCAGGGCATATTTTAGGTTACGTGGGACAAATCAGCGAAAGAGAACTAGAGACATTCACAGAGCATCAATATGGGCTAAATGATAAGATCGGCAAGACCGGAATAGAAAAGGTTGCAGAAATAAGAGAAATAGATGGTGTAAATGCAGGTTTAAGAGGGAAAAAAGGAGTCCATCAAGTGGAGGTAAATGCTAGTGCTAGGCCCATAAGAGAGCTAGTTAGTATTCCATCAACCCCGGGAAACAACGTGCTTCTTACAATTGATTCTGAGCTACAAAGAGTAATGGAAAATTCTATGGATGAGGTAATTGAAAGAGTACAAGATGAAAATCCCAAGGGTGGTGCTGGAGGGGCTGTTGTAATAGATGTAAAAACCGGTGCTATTCTCGCAATTTCTAGCAAACCAGACATGAATCCCAATGACTTTGTTGATGGTACTTTTACGGAAAAAAAAGATTATTATAATGACCCAGTTTTAAAGCCAGAATTCAATAGAGCAGTTCGTGGCACTTATCCTCCTGGTTCTACTTTTAAAATGATCACATTAATGGCAGCCTATGAAAATAAATCTGTTAACCTAACTGATACTGTTATATGTACTGGTGCCTATTGGCGACCACCTTATATAAAATGTCACGATGTTCATGGGGTGGTTAATTTTCATAGGGCACTGGCAGTTTCCTGTAATACCTATGTGCAAAACGCTGCGTATTTAACTGGCATTGATAATATTGTAGACGTTGGCCAGCAATTTGGTTTGGGAACTAAAACTGGTTCTCCAGATATCCTCGGTGAGGAGGTTGGAAATTTACCAACACCTGAATGGAAGAGGACTTTAAGTGATATTTTAGTAAAAAGAAAATACGAAACTAGAAGAGATAATATTGAAAAAAAATACCAAACCTTAAGGGGAGAGGCTCACACATTTGAGGAGTTTCAAGAATTAGATAGACAAAAGGATGGAGAACTTGCTAATCTAGAGGCACAATACAAAATTGATTATAACTTTGAAACCAACTGGCATCCATACGATACTTATAATACATCAATTGGACAGGGATCAAATAATTATACAATCTTACAGCTTGCAAATTATACTGCTACTATTGCAAATGGTGGAACTAGGTATGTTCCATATCTTATAGATAAGATAACCTCTCCGCAGGGTGAAGTTGTAATGGATTATCTTCCAGAGATAGCTGGGGTAGTGGACGTTTCTCCAGAAACATTGAAACAAGTTACCAAAGGAATGCATGATGTTACTAGCCCTGGCGGAACATCATACTATTTATTTAGCGAATTTCCACCTGAAGTCGGGGTAGCTGCTAAAACTGGAACTGCCCAGACAGGACTCGTAGGGGATGACAAGAGTAAAGATTTCCATGGTGTATTTGTTGCTTTTGCTCCGGTAGAGGATCCCCAAATAGCCTTTGCTGGCGTAATTGAGTATGGCAAAACTGGTGGAGGTAGTGCTGGTGTAGTTGCAAAAGCTATATTTGAAGAGTATTTTGGTTTAAATAAAACAGTTTTAGATGAGGAAGAAATACTAATGAATTCGACAGAATAGGCTGTTTGTTTTTCCTGATGTCATAAATTGATGTAAAAACAAGGAATTTTTGTCCTTGTTTTTTTCTTGTCTTGCAGGAATTGGTGTTTATTCGTAGAAAGTTAACTTAGTCCATTCAAGAAGCATGAAGCAATAAGAGAGCATTAATCCTGCCTCTTACATCTTGCATTCTTGCCTCTTGTTGGGGAAGCTGGTGAATTTTATGTCAGACAGAAAAGTAAATTATGTAAAACAGGGGATGACAGAACTGGTCGAAGCAACTTGTAATTGTAAAATTCCTGACAACGAGACAATCCTGGTGCAGAGAACTATTCGTTCCGGGCAGACCGTGCATTATTCAGGTCACATTGTGATATTAGGCGATGTAAACCCTGGAGCCGAAATTATTGCCGGAGGAAACATTATGGTCCTAGGATGCCTGAGGGGAATTGCCCATGCTGGTGCTCTTGGAAACCAATCAACAGTAGTAGCAGCTTTTAGATTGGAACCTACCCAACTAAGGATAGCCAATCATATTACCCGGGCACCTGACGGGGAAACATGGCAACCACAGCAACCTGAGGTTGCCAGGATAAAAAATGGAGTAGTAGTTATAGAAAAATTGCAGTCAATGGGTGAGCGTTACCTGAATTTTTGTTAACTGAATCTACTATCTTAAGGGGGAAATATTATGGGAGAAGTTATAGTAATTACATCTGGCAAAGGAGGAGTGGGCAAAACTACTACAACAGCCAACATTGGGACAGGTCTAGCTTCACTTGGTTATAAAGTTGTAATGGTTGATACAGATATCGGATTGCGTAACCTTGATGTTGTGATGGGTTTGGAAAACAGAATTGTATACGACATTGTTGATGTTGTACATGAGAACTGCAGATTAAAACAAGCTATGATTAAGGATAAACGTTTTGAGGAATTATTCTTACTACCAGCTTCCCAAACCAGGGACAAAACTTCAGTAACACAAGAGCAAATGGTAGTATTATGTAAGGCACTCAAGGAAGAATATGACTATGTTTTAATTGACTGTCCAGCTGGAATTGAAGGTGGCTTCAAAAATGCCATTGCAGGTGCAGATAGGGCAATTGTCGTTACAACTCCTGAAGTATCTGCTGTAAGGGATGCTGATAGAATAGTAGGTTTGTTAGAGGCAAATGATCTAAGAAGTCCTAAATTAATTATTAATCGGATTCGCCCTCACATGGTAAAAATGGGTGATATGATGGATATTGATGACATGATTGAAATATTAGCAATTGAATTGCTAGGTGTTGTACCAGAAGATGACTTTATAGTTGTTTCAACTAATAAAGGAGAACCTGCTGTTCTAGATAAGGATTCAATAGCCGGACAAGCTTATAGAAATGTATCATTAAGAATAACTGGTGAGAATGTTCCCTTGATGAAGTTAGATACAAATGTAGGGATTATGAAGAAACTTCGTAAACTAATTGGATTTTAATACAACACGTAAAAGGGGGCGTTGGCTATGCTACAGTTATTACAACGTATATTAGGGATTGGTTCTCCCACAAGTAAAACAATTGCTAAAGAAAGGTTGCGCTTGGTGTTACTCCATGATAGGACGAGCATTCCACCGCACGTCATAGAGGCATTAAAGGGTGATTTAATTGCTTGCATTTCCAAATACATGGAAATTGACGAAAATAATCTTGATGTAAGCCTTAGTAATGAAGATGATTCCGTAGCTCTCATTGCAAATATTCCTATTTTAAAAGTTAGACAAATGTAAATTTTATTAATCTATCCCTGTCATTGACGGGGATTTTTTATTCCAGTTTTTCTATTACTAAAAAGTCCTATCCATGTGTTATAATTACAAGCATGGGGGAATAAGATATGAATTTACCAGAAAAAAAGATGCTTAAAAATATTGATTATATGTTTGTTTTAGCCCTAATAGGAATATTGGGACTAAGTATTACAGTAATGCCTAGTGCTTCAGCTATCAATACTAGCAATCCGTTCTTTTTTGTAAAAAGACAATTAATATTTATTGCTATTGGACTTGTAGCAATAACGTTTATATTATCATTTGATTATAAGCAGTTTCAAAAGTACTCAAAGTATTTATATGCGCTTAATATTATAATCTTGCTTTTAGTGCTTAGTCCTTTAGGTCATAGTGCAAAAGGTGCTCAAAGGTGGATTACAATGGGACCATTTGCATTTCAAGCATCAGAATTTGCTAAGATACTAGTTATAATTACCTTTGCAGATTTTCTTGCTAAGAGACAAGGTAAACTTGAAACACTTAAGCAACTTATTCCATGCTTGGTCTTTGTTGCAATACCCATGTTATTGGTATTAATGCAGCCGGATTTAGGAACGTCTTTAGTTTTCGTTGCTATATTCATTGGGATGATGTTCATAGCTGGTGCAAACCCAAAACTTTTAGTTGGACTGATATCAACCGGTCTACTAGGAGGCATAGGGCTTATATATTCTAACTTAAAATGGGGAACTTGGGTACCTTTAAAAGATTACCAGTTGATGCGTCTGGTGGTATTTCTAAATCCCTACGAAGATGGAATGGGAGGCAGGGGAGCAGGCTACCAGCTAATCCAATCCCAAGTGGCTGTTGGATCTGGGGGCTTGACAGGTAAAGGTTTATTCCAGGGGTCCCAGGTACAGTTAAACTTTCTTCCAGAACATCATACAGATTTTATTTTCTCTGTTGTTGGAGAGGAACTTGGTTTTATTGGTGCGGTGATAATACTTGCATTGTACTTTTTCCTAGTATATAGGAGCATTGATATTATGGCCAATGCCAAGGATATGTTTGGAGTATTAATGGTTGCAGGAATCACATCCATGCTAGTTTTTCATGTTTTCGTAAATGTGGGTATGGCAATAGGAATTATGCCCATAACAGGTTTACCTTTGCCACTTTTTAGTTATGGAGGAAGTTCCATGCTTGCAAATCTAATAGGGCTGGGAATTGTTCTGAATGTGAACATACGGCGTAAAAAGATCATATTTTAAAAGTGGTCTTGAAAGAGATTTTAGGAATGCAATCGTTTAAAAGATTGCATTTTTTTTATTCTGCGCAAGCATATTCCTTGAAAATATGAATATATTTACTAGTGAACTTGCCTGTCCGAGGAGGGAACATTGCCAATGGATAATTGGGGTATGAATAGGAGTGATACTCCTGGAATTTTTGCAAGAGCAATTGTAAGACAACTATTAGCCGCTACAGCAATACTAGCTATTTGTATAGGAATTTTGAGTTTTGACGGAGTTTTTTCCCGAAAATTTCATATGCAGGCTTCCCATTACTTGACATCCTATGATAGTGATTGGGGACCAGCCATTGAAACAATGGTAGCAACAGGTTTATGGATGGATAGCATAGATAAGGGTGCATTTGAAGTAGTAGCCCCCAAGGATGATGACCTCTATTTAACACTACCTGTTTCAGGAACAGTTATCAGAGAATTTGGATGGATTGAAATTTCAGGAAACCCCCAGAAGCTATTCCATTCAGGGATAGATATAGAGACCGATGTAGGGACGCCCGTTAGATCAGCACTCGATGGCCAAGTTATTAATGTCGATATAAATGATGCGTTGGGAAGGTTTGTAGAGTTAGAGCATAGGAGTGGGCTTATCACAGTTTATGCTAATTGTAGTGAAGTACTTGTACAAGAAGGAGACGTAATTACCCAAGGGCAGATAATTGCTAAAGCAGGAATTAGTGTCTCAGACAAAGGTCAGCTTCATTTTGAGATAAAGGAAGGGGATCAACCAGTAGATCCATTTCAATATCTAAACTTTTTAAATGAAGCACCTTAGGAGCGTTTATAAGTGAGACTATTTAAATATCATGAGATTGATGTCAAAGTAGATAAGTTATTCTTACTTATGATGGTTTTCTATGGCTTTGCAAATGTACTTCCCCAAGCACTTATCATATTTTTAGTAGTCTTCATCCACGAATTAGCACACACTATGCTTGCTAGGGGATATAAGGTAAACATTGAGGAGATAAAACTTTTTCCATTTGGGGGAGTTGCAAAACTGGATTTTTTGGAAGTTGATTCCAATGAAGAGGTTAGAATAGCTTTAGTTGGTCCATTGAGTAACTTTTTTATGGCAGGCTTAGCTTTGGCAGCCCAGTATTATCTAAATTCAGAGTACTGGCTGCAATTTTTTATAAGACTAAATATTATAATGGGATTGTTTAATCTCATACCAGTATTACCCCTAGATGGGGGGAGAATATTTAGAGCTTGGTATTCCAAGAAAGTAGGAATCTTTGATGCTACTAAAAAAGCTGCTCAACAGGGAAAGCTGCTTGCTGTTCTTTTGCTTTTAATATCAGTTAGTGGATTATATTTGAGACTATGGGATTTAAATGCAGTTACAATGGCTGGTTTTTTATTTTATGCAGCGCGTGAGCAGGACAAAACAGCATCTTTTCATTTCATTAGATATTTACTTAATAAGAAAGAAATTATCTTAAAAGAAAACATACAACAATTAAAGACGTATTATGTAAGAGAAAATACACCCCTCAAGGAGGTATTACCTCATCTTGTCCCAAATAACTATCATCTCTTTTTTGTATTTAACCAAGCAGGGGAAATAGTAAGCACAATCTCAGAAGAAAGACTAATTGAGGAATATTTTAAAAAGGGTGATGATATATCTATTGGAAGAATTTAAAGGAAATAAGGATAGTGTGACGAATAGCCTTTTAGTAGACTTGCTAAGGGGTTATTTTTTGTAGAATAATATAATACTATACATGACTGTCAAGTTAGCTAGAATATAGTAGTCAGTATCCAGGAGTCAGAATAAGAGCTTGACCCCATCTTCTGAATTCTGTATTCTGTCTTCTGATCTCAACAAGGTAGGAGGGTTATCTTCATGAAGAATATTTTAGAATCTGAAGTATTGGGTGAAGTAGAAAAACCTGCTCGATATTTGGGCAATGAGTTTAATTCTGTACATAAGGATTGGGATAAAGTATCCGTTAAAATGGCTTTTTGCTTTCCAGATGTTTATGAAATAGCAATGTCCCATCTGGGATTAAGAATACTTTATGGTCTGGTAAACGAAACAGAGGAATTTTTAATGGAAAGATGTTTTGCACCTTGGGTTGACATGGAAGGTGAGTTACGAAAAAGAGATTTACCTCTATTTAGCCTGGAATCTACAAAACCGCTCAAAGAATTTGATGTTTTAGGTTTTACATTGCAATATGAAATGAGCTATACTAACATTCTAAATATGCTTGATTTAGGTGGGATACCTCTTTTACAAAGGGATAGGGATGAAAGTTATCCCCTCGTTATTGCAGGAGGTCCATGTGCTTTTAATCCAGAGCCATTGGCTGATTTTATAGACTTCTTTTTGTTGGGGGATTCAGAAGAATTATTACTGGAGGTTCTTGGCCAGGTTAGAGATAAATACCTACAAGGTTCTCTAAAAAAGGATGAATTTCTTAAAGAAATAAGCAGCATTTCCGGAGTGTATGTTCCTCGTTTATATGATTTTGAATATAACGAGGAAGGTACTGTAGAAACTATAATCCATCCAGAAAATGATAAAGGTGTTAGAAGAAGAATAGTACAAGATTTTGATAAAGCGTATTTCCCCGTTAAACCTATTGTACCTTTTGTTGAGGCTGTACATGATAGGGTTATGCTAGAAGTTGCAAGGGGTTGTACTCGGGGATGTAGATTTTGTCAGGCGGGCATCTTATATAGGCCAGTAAGAGAAAAATCACCTGAAACTCTTCAGAAACAAGCTCAGCTTTCTCTTGAGAACACAGGCTATGAGGAAATATCTCTTACTTCTTTAAGCTCTGCTGATTATTCATGCATCGAACAGGTTACCAGGGGTTTACTTGATAAACATGAATCTGATAGGGTTAGTCTCTCATTGCCCTCTTTAAGAGTCGATGCCTTTTCAGTAAACCTTGCCAAGGAAATACAAAAGGTTCGAAAAACAGGTCTAACCTTTGCGCCTGAGGCAGGGACTCAGAGATTAAGAGATGTTATTAACAAGGGTGTTACAGAAGAGGATTTGGAGAGATCTGTTACTGGAGCCTTTCAAGAAGGCTGGAATGCTATTAAACTATATTTTATGATAGGGTTGCCTACAGAAACAGAGGATGATTTAAAGGGCATAGCAGCGTTGGCACATAAAGTGCTAACCATTGGCAAGAATGTTATGAAAAGACAAAACTCTAAGGGAACATTGAAAATATCAGTAAGTGTTTCTTCCTTTGTTCCAAAACCTCATACTCCATTTCAGTGGGAACCTCAGGATACAATAGAAGTTTTAAAACAGAAGCAGAAATATTTGAGAGATTTATTAAAAGATAAAAAGATATCATATAGCTACCACAGTCCTCAGATAAGCTTACTAGAGGCGGTTGTTTCAAGGGGAGATAGAAGATTAGGCAAAGTCCTGAAACGAGCTTGGGAAAAGGGTTGTAAATTTGATAGTTGGGATGAATTTTTTAAATATGAGAAGTGGTTAGAAGCATTTGATGAAAATAATCTGGACCCTACCTTTTATGCATATAGGAAAAGAGATAAGAATGAAGTTTTCCCATGGGATTTGATTGATGTTGGAGTTACAAAAAGTTTTCTTTATAAAGAGTATGAGAAGGCAATGGTTGAGGCTAGGAGTTATGATTGTCGTCTTGAACCATGCAGCGGTTGTGGAGTATGTTCTAGATTTGATGTTAATCTTGATATAAAGGGGAAGCAAAATGAAACTACGGGTTAAATATGCAAAAATGGGAAGTTCTCGTTTTTTATCTCATCTGGAGTTAATGAAAGCTATGGAAAGGGCTTTTCGTAGAGCAAGGATTCCATTGGCCTTTTCCGAAGGCTTCAATCCACATCCAAAAATAAGCTATGCTTCAGCTCTTTCTGTAGGGATAGCAAGTGAAGGTGAATATCTAGATATTGAACTTTCTACTGAAATGGATATAGAGGATTTCAAAATTGAAGTTAATAAAAACCTGATTAATAGTCTTGAGATACTAGATGTTAAAGAGATCAAGATCAAGGTTGAATCATTGACAGCTATAGTAGAAAGAGCTAAATACAGGGCAATATGTCTGTTGGAAGAAGATATAAAAGAAGAGGTATTAAATGAAGTAGTAAAAAGATTTCTTGACCAGGAAGAGATGATAGTTACTAGGAAAACCAAGGATAAGGTAAAGGAAATTAATATAAAAGAAGGAATTTTTTATGTAGACGCTGAAATTAAAGATATGAATTTGTTTTTCAAATTTATTGTAGTAACAGGAAGCAAAGGAAATGTAAGAGCTGGGGAAGTATACGATGCTTTTATATCATTTGGGAATTTTAAGGTAAAAGGCAGACCCAACTTTATAAGGGAAGCCCTGTATGCTTTGAAAGATGATGCTTTATGTACTCCAATGGACATATTGGAAGGGTGAAGTCATTTGCAAAAGGATTTACTAGTAGACGTTCAAGAGGAACAGATTTTAGTAACCGTTGTTGAAAACGGGACGCTGATGGAAGTATATGTAGAAAGAGAATTTAATAAACGTATCGTGGGGAACATCTACCTAGGAATTGTAAAAAATGTACTTCCGGGTATGCAGGCTGCTTTTGTTGATATAGGCTTGGAAAGAAATGCCTTTTTGTTTGTGGAGGACGCTACACCATCTAAAAATATGATAGATGAAACCTTTAAAGGACCACAGATAAGTATTTGTGATTTATTAAAGGAAGGGCAGCAAGTACTAGTTCAGGTTTCAAAGGAACCTGTAGGTTCTAAAGGAGCTAGGGTTACGAGTAATATAACTATACCCGGTAGATATACAGTTTTAATGCCTTATGTGGATTATGTGGGTGTGTCAAGAAGAATTGAAAATGAAGAGGAAAGAGAAAGACTTAAAAAGATTTCCCATGAGATTAAGCCGGAAGATATGGGTATAATAGTTCGTACCGTTGCTGAAGGCGCAGGGGAAAGCGAGCTAGAGATGGATCTGCAGAACCTGACAGGCATCTGGAAGAAAATAGAGAAGAGATTAAGTAAAACATCAGGGCCTAGAGTTATCTATAAGGATTTAGGTCTGACTCAGAGAATGGTTAGAGATCTCCTTGATGAAAAAGTAACAAGGATCATTGTCAATTCTATTGAAGTTAAAGATCAGATACTTGAGGCAATGACACTACTTGATTGTCAATATAGGTATAAAATTGTTTATGAACAAGGAGATGTTTTAGAAAGGTATTCTATCCTTACTCAATTAGACGAAGCATTAAACAAAAGGGTTTGGCTTAAATCAGGAGCTTATATTGTTATAGATCAAACTGAAGCTTTAACAGCAATTGATATTAATACAGGCAAATATATTGGCAAGGATAATCTTCAGGCTACTGTGCTTAATACAAATTTACAAGCAACTGCTGAAATTGCCAGACAACTAAGGCTTAGGAATATTGGTGGAATTATCATTATTGATTTTATTGATATGGAAAAGGCTGAGCATCAACAGCTTGTCTTGGAAGCTCTAGAAAAAGAACTCAAAAACGATAAAACCAAGACAAATATTATGGGAATTACCACCTTAGGGCTTGTGGAAATGACTAGGAAGAAAGCCAGGATGGGCTTAGAAAGTCTCATGTTAAATGACTGTCCGTATTGTGAAGGAAAGGGTAAGCTTCTTTCCGTTGAGACTATAGCGTTAAGGACTAAGAAGAAGGTTAGAAGCATGGCAGAAAGAACATTGCAGTCTGCTCTATTAATAATGGCTAATCCTTTACTAGCCTCTCAAATAATTGGTAGTAATGGTGTTTCCCTTAAAAAATTAGAGGAATCTACTGGAAAAACTATTGTAGTAAAAGGAGAAGAGAGCTTCCATTTGGAACATGTGGAAGTACGGAGTATATCGGATAAAGAAATGGAGGCCTACCTGCCAGTTAAGGAAGGTGATATTATAAAAGTATTAGTAGAAGAACCCCAAAGTGGTGATGGAAAAGATGGGATAGCACGTATTAATGGCTATGTTCTAAGTATAATTAATGGGTCTTCTTTTGTTGGTAAAGAAGTGTCAGTAAAGATAAATAAAGCATACAGAACATATGCTAGAGGAGAGCTCATTTAACTTTGACATTTATTGAATGCTATGATATAATTCATGATTGTTAGAATAAAGTTTTGCCGTTCAAAACCGCATAAAAAAGGTTATAAAAGTAATCCGGAATTCATTAATATGATTTCTGTGTTCTCACCTTTTCTAGCGAGTCTTTACGAGGAGGAAAATAATAATGTATGCAATTGTTGAAAGTGGTGGAAAGCAGTACAAGGTACAAGAAGGAGAACTTTTTAGGGTTGAACTTTTAAAGTCCGAAGAAGGTAGCACATTGGATATTTCAGATGTTTTAGCTGTTGTGGATGGTGACAATTTTAAGTTTGGAACTCCAAGGGTTGAAGGAGCAAAAGTTGTATGCTCTGTACTTAAGCATGACAAGGCTAAGAAAATCCTTGTGTTTAAGTATAAGCCTAAAAAGAACTATAGGAGAAAGCAAGGGCACCGTCAACCATATACTTTGTTAAAGGTTGAAAAGATAGAAGCTTAATGTTATGGTAATAGTTAAAATTATTTTTAAAGATAAAGATAATAAAGAAATTGTTGGTTTTCAAATTGAAGGTCATGCCCACTTTTCACAGAAGGGGCAAGATATAGTTTGTTCAGCAGTTTCAGTACTAGCACAAACTACGATTATTGGATTAGGTAAGTATTTATGCGAAAGTAGCTTTAACTACTCAATAAAGGATGGTTATTTGGATTGTAAATTGCAAAACAAATTGACTTCAGATGAGAACAAAGCTGCTCAAATTTTATTAACCACAATGTATCTTGGGATACAATCCATTGAAGAAAGTTATGCATCACATGTTAGAATTCTTAAGGAGGTGTAAATGATGCTGAAAATGAATCTTCAATTATTTGCACAGAAAAAAGGTGTTGGTAGTTCTAAAAACGGTCGTGATAGTGAATCTAAACGACTAGGTGTTAAAAGACATGATGGACAGGTAGTTTTAGCAGGAAATATCCTGGTAAGGCAAAGAGGAACTAAAATCCATCCAGGAAGTAATGTTGGAATAGGAAGAGATGATACTTTATTTGCCTTATCTGATGGTGTTGTAAGATATGAGAGAAAAGGTAAGGATAAAAAACAGGTAAGTATTCACGCTGTATAAGTTTATTTAGGTCCCTGGATTGTTTTCAGGGGCCTTTTTGTACTATGGGAGAATATAGTTTTTATCAATGC
This sequence comes from Desulfitibacter sp. BRH_c19, assembly GCA_001515945.1. Taxonomy (NCBI): domain Bacteria; kingdom Bacillati; phylum Bacillota; class Clostridia; order Neomoorellales; family Desulfitibacteraceae; genus Desulfitibacter; species Desulfitibacter sp. BRH_c19. Next base: position 20,520 of record LOER01000023.1, on the reverse strand, counting down.
GAGGACTTTGGCACAACTAAGGCTTCCGCCAGTTTATTTTAGGCTAGTTGAATTTTGAAGGAAATTCTTAGTAAATGAAGAATTTACTACATATAGTCTATAATTGGAGTGATATTCTTGAAAGATGATACTTACATAGAAGAAGCCATTAGATTGCTTAGGTTACAGAAACATGATGTGGTAAACTATCTACAAATTGTCCTTGGGTATATACAGTTAAACAAAGGAACCGAAGCTCAAAAACACATAAAAAATGCTATGAATGAATTAAATCTTAAAGGAAGCTTATTGAGAATAGTTCATCCTAGACTGCTAATATCATTAATGTCACAAATTGATAAGGCCTTTAGATTAGGTATTCCATTAGCTATAGAGTGTAAAAGTAATCTAAAGGGTATTGACATTGAAGAAGATCTTTTAATAGACCTTTTAGAAAAAACCTGGGATGAACTGCTGGTAGCCCAGTTAAAACAACCAGTAGAAGAAAGGCATATACAATTCAAAGTGGATACTGACTGTAGTTTTAGATATTCAGGAACTGGATTTTTTAATTACATATCAAAGGAAGAACTAAATGAATTAAATAGTTTTTCCTTTAAAATTGGATATGAGGTAGTATGCTCGGATGAAAACTTGATAATAAGAAATATTATAGATAGAGGGTAGAGAAAAATACGAAGATAGGATTGTGGTGTTACTTTATGTTTTATGATAAGGCAAAAATATATGTCAAGGCCGGAGACGGTGGTAATGGGATAGTAGCTTTTAGAAGAGAGAAGTATGTGGCAGAAGGTGGGCCTAGTGGTGGAGATGGTGGCGGTGGTGGAAGTGTTATTTTAGTTGGAGATAAGGGTTTACGAACCCTTGTTGATTTTAAGTATAAACCCCATGTGAAAGCAAAAAGGGGTGAACATGGGCAAAGTAAAAATATGCATGGTAAGAACGCCGAGGACTCTATTATTAAAGTGCCACTAGGAACCATAATCAAGAATTTTGATACAGGTGGTTTGATAGCTGATATAACAGAGGAAAATCAGAGTGTCGTTATTGCAAAAGGTGGTAGAGGAGGCAGAGGAAATGCACGGTTTACCAGTGCAAAAAATAGAGTGCCTTCAGTTGCAGAAAAGGGAGAGCCGGGTGAGGAAGTTACATTGTCTCTAGAGCTTAAACTGTTAGCAGATGTTGGCCTAATAGGTTTACCTAATGCAGGTAAATCAACTTTAATATCTGTAATATCGGCAGCCAAGCCCAAAATAGCAGATTATCCTTTCACAACTCTTAAGCCCAACCTAGGAGTTGTTTCAGTAGAAGAAGGGAATAGTTTTGTTGTAGCTGACATTCCGGGTTTGATAGAAGGAGCTCATCAGGGAGCTGGATTAGGTCATGAATTTCTGAGACATATTGAAAGAACTAGGATATTTGTTCATGTGTTGGATATGACTCTAGGTGAAAATAAAAGTATATTAGATGTTTTTAATTCTATAAATAAAGAGCTTTTCTTATACAATCCAAAGCTTGCAAATAAAAAACAAATTATAGCTGCAAATAAAATGGATGTTCCTGGTGCAGAAGAGAATTTAGCAGTACTAAATAAGGAAATTGGAGAAGAATATGAAATATTTCCTATATCTGCAGTTGCGAGGACAGGCATTAAGGCACTCGTTGGTAGATTAACACAACTAATAGATGAAATTGAGCATGAACCACTATATAATGAAGATGAAATAGAGGTTTTTGTGGAGCCTGAGGAAAGATTTAGTATTGTAAGAGAAGATGGAATGTTTGTTGTCCAAGGTAAAGAAGTGGAAAAACACTTTGCAATGACAGATTTTAATAACGAAGAGGGTGCCAAAAGATTCCAACGTATTTTAAAAGCAATGGGTGTTGAGCAGGCACTTCTTGACAAGGGCATAAACTATGGAGATCTTGTAAGAATTGGAGATTTAGAATTTGAGTTTCTTGAATAGGAGTGAAAATATATAATTATGTTAAGTGGTAAACAAAAAAGATTTTTAAGAGCCCTTGGTAATGAATTAGAACCTATAGTTCAGATTGGCAAGGGAGGAATCAACAAAAACCTCATGGCACAAGTAGATGAAGCGCTAGAAGCTAGGGAACTAATTAAAGTTAGAGTATTGCCAAATAGTGAAGAGATACCAAAAGATGTTTCCATTAGAATTGCAGAAGAAGTTAAATCTCAATTGGTACAAGTTGTAGGTAGAAATTTTTTACTTTATAGAAAATCATCTAAAAAGGATATTATAGAACTTCCAGAGTAAAAAAATACCAGGAACCTTTTGCATGATAGCCTATACTCTATAAATGAGGAGTGATGAAGCATGCAAATAGGTGAATGGGTTCTAGTGAAAGGCTGTGGAAGAAATTTGAAGTTTCAACTTATTGCATATACCAGGAGTAGAAAAGGCATGAAAATAGCAATTCTTAAGAATTATGATGATACAAATTATGAACTTAGATTTGTGCCTGTTGAACACTTGGAGGCATTTTAAGGGGGCGATGATACTGTCAGCAAAAAAAGTCAAAAGGCTTGGCATTATGGGAGGAACTTTTGATCCGGTACATTATGGTCATCTAGTTACTGCAGAAACTGCCAGAGATCAATTTAGCCTTGATAAGGTTATATTTGTACCATCAGGATATCCACCCCATAAAGTAGGACAAGAAATATCTGATTCACGACACAGATATTTGATGACTGTATTGTCAGCAGCCACCAATACATTTTTTGAAGTGAGCAGAATTGAAATAGATAGACAAGGCTATTCTTACGCTATAGATACAGTTTCACAATTAAGAGAGAAATACATGGAAGAATGGGAGATATATTTCATAACTGGCGCAGATGCAGTTCTAGAGATACTTACATGGAAAAACATAGAGAATATAATTGAAATGTGTACCTTTGTGGCAGCAACTAGACCTGGTTTTGATTTATCTGTTCTCGATAAAAAGTTAGAGCTGATATCAGCTCTTGCCAAGGATAGATTTTTAACATTTGAAGTTCCTGCTTTATCAATTTCATCTACCGATATTCGTCAAAGGGTTGCTAATGGTAAACCTATTAAGTACCTTTTACCTGAAGTTGTGGAACGGTATATATATACAAACAAGTTATACAGGGAAGGGAAAGATATTATTGCTGTCAACAGCCAACTTTAACGCTATTCTAAAAAAATATCTTTCTACTAAAAGACTAGAGCACAGCCACAGAGTAGCAAATCTTGCTAAATATATTGCAAAAAAAAACTCTTTGGACTGGCATTTAGCCTATACAGCAGGCTTGCTACATGATATAGCAAGAGATATGGACAAAAAAGAATTAATCTATCTTGCAAAAAAGTATCAGCTTTACCATTATCCTATGGATATAGATATTCCGATTTTATTGCATTCCTATGTGGGTGCATGGCTAACTGAGAATAAACTTGGTATCACAGATGAAACAATTCTAGAGGCCATTAGATTTCATACTCTTGGTAGTCCTAAAATGGGTAGCATTTCTATGGTGGTATATATTTCAGATATTCTTGAACCAGAAAGAAATATTGATGGCTCAAATGAGTTAATAGAACTAGCTCTTAGTAATTTGGATAAAGCTATGCTATACTGTCTTAATAGCACATTGAAGTACCTAATGGATACAGAAGAGATAATTCATCCATTGACAGTTGAAACGAGAAACCATTATTTAAATAGATAGGAGTGATAGTTTTTGTCAGATATCTTAGATTTAGCACAAGTAGTAGCGAAGGCTGCTCTAGATAAAAAAGCACGTGATGTTGTTATTCTTAAAATGGATGATGTTACAATCATCACAGATTATTTTGTGTTATGTACTGCTACAAATAGAACTCAAGCACAGGCTATTGCAGGTAACATTGAACATGAAATGAAAGATAGAGATTTAAAGGTTTTATCAAGAGAGGGCTTAAGAGAGGCTACTTGGATATTATTAGATTATGGTAGTGTGGTAATACATATATTCCAGGAAGATATGAGAAGGTTTTATGACCTAGAAACTTTATGGGGTGATGCCACTAAAATAGAAGTAGAAACTGAGCTAATTGACTTTTAAATATATGTAATCTATAATTTTACTAGTAATATTACGACTGTTTCCCTTGTAATAGGGATTTTTCTTTGTTAAGGAAAGGGGACACACCTCTTATGAGGGTATGCTCTGTGGCCGAGGAATGTCCCCAAATTAATAGGAAATAAAGCGTATAAGGGGTGAAGCAAATGCAAGAAAAATACTATTTTAATGATCTGGAACCTAAGTGGCAGCAAAAATGGGACAATTCAAAAATATATCAAGTTGATGAGGACAAGTCTAGAGAAAAATATTATGTTCTGGAGATGTTTCCTTACCCTTCAGGTAATTTACATATGGGACATGTAAGAAATTACTCCATTGGGGATGTAGTTGCACGATTTAAGAGTATGCAGGGATTTAATGTACTTCATCCTATGGGCTGGGATTCCTTTGGCTTGCCAGCTGAAAATGCTGCTATTAAGCACGGGATACCTCCTGCTAAGTGGACGTGGGAAAATATTGAAAATATGAAGATCCAGCTAAAGTTAATGGGAATAAGCTATGATTGGGATAGAGAAATAGCTACTTGTCATAAGGATTATTATAAATGGACTCAGTGGTTATTTTTACAGCTTTTCCATAATGGACTAGCATATAAAAAGTATGCTCAGGTAAACTGGTGTCCAAGTTGTAACACAGTTCTGGCTAATGAGCAGGTTGTAGATGAGGGTTGTGAACGTTGTGGCACACAAGTAATCAAGAAAAATTTAGATCAGTGGTTCTTTAAAATCACAGACTATGCTGATAGACTTTTAGAAGACTTAGATAAGCTTCCTGGGTGGCCTGAAAAGGTTAAAATAATGCAGAGAAATTGGATAGGTCGAAGTGAAGGTGCAGAAGTAAAGTTTGCTACAGAAAAAGGGCACGAACTAAAAGTGTTTACTACAAGACCAGATACTTTATTTGGCGCTACTTATATGGTACTTGCCCCAGAACATCCATTGGTTGAAGAACTAATACAGGGCTCCGAGAAAGAGCAAGAAGTAAAAGAATTTGTAAAAAAGGTTTCAAAGGTTGAAGCTGAAGATAGAACATCAGACGAAGGCGAAAAGGAAGGAGTCTTTACAGGTTCTTTTGCAATTAATCCAATGAATGGGGAGAAAATACCCATTTGGATAGCCAACTATGTACTTATGGGTTATGGTACAGGTGCTATCATGGCCGTACCCGCTCATGATCATAGGGACTTTGAGTTTGCAAGAAAATATGACTTGCCTATTCAGGTGGTTATTAGCCCAGAAGATGAAAATTTAAAGGGAGAAACTATGACTGAGGCCTACGTAGGTCCTGGAAGTCTGGTTAATTCAGGAGATTATAATGGGTTAAGTGTGGAAGATGGTATTGCCAAGGTATCTGCTTATCTTGAAGAAGCTGACAAGGGCAAGAAGCAAGTTAACTATCGGCTTCGAGATTGGCTAATCTCCAGACAAAGGTACTGGGGTGCTGCCATACCTATAGTCTATTGTGATAAATGTGGTGTAGTTCCAATTCCGGATGATCAACTACCTGTTATTTTGCCAGAACAGGTTGAGTTCAAACCTTCTGGAGAATCACCTTTAAAAGATCCATCCTTTTGGAAAACAACCTGCCCGACATGTGGATCAGAGGCTAGACGAGAAACGGATACAATGGACACTTTTGTTTGTTCATCTTGGTACTTTTTACGTTATGCAAGCCCTAAATCAGATGAGTATGCCTTTGAAAGAGAAAAGGTTGACTATTGGATGAATGTTGATCAATATATTGGTGGTGTAGAACACGCTATTTTGCATCTAATGTATGCACGCTTTTTTACAAAAGTTGTTTATGACTTAGATTTAGTATCAGTTGAGGAGCCCTTCCAAAACCTCCTTACCCAAGGGATGGTATTAAAGGATGGAGGCAAAATGTCCAAATCCAAGGGTAATGTTGTTAGCCCTGAGGAGATAATTTCTAAATATGGTGCTGATACAGCAAGGCTATTTATACTATTTGCTGCACCACCTGAAAGGGATTTAGAATGGAGTGATCAGGGGGTAGAAGGATGTTTCCGCTTTCTAAATAGGGTCTGGAGATTAGTATATGCCTATAACAATCATTTAGATAATGTAATAGGTTCTGCGAAAATTAATAACAAGGCAGACAAAGATTTATACTTTGCATTAAACGCCTCTGTTAAAAAAGTTACTGATGATATCACAGAAAGATTTAACTTTAACACAGCAATAAGTTCAATTATGGAGTTGGTAAATTCTCTTTATCACTACAAAGATAATGTTGAATTTACAGAACAAAATTTGCCATTGGTCAAAGATTCGCTAGACAAGTTGACTCTTGTACTTGCACCCTTTGCGCCGCATATTACTGAAGAGCTATGGCAGGTTTTGGGTAATCAGGGAAGTGTTCATACCCAGAAATGGCCTGCTTATGAGGCTGATGCGTTGTTTCAGGATGAAATAACAATAGCAATACAAATAAATGGTAAAGTGCGTGGCAAGCTCACACTTCCTGTAGGGATAAGTGAGGAAGAAGTAAAAACAAAGGTTACTAAAGAGGGTAAGGTGAGCAAGTATCTGGATGGAAAAAATATAGTTAAGTTTATATATATAAAGGAAAAACTAGTGAATATAGTGGTTAAATAACAAAAAGTCAGACATTGCGTCTGCTTTTTTTGTACAAAGATTACTTTTTGACTCGGAATTCTGAACTAGATGGATTGTTAGCTTATTTTATTGATAAAAAGCAGGAAATAGAGAAGTAAATGTAGTATTCTGCCTCAAAGGGGATCAAGTAAATTTGAGGTGAGGATATGAATTTTCAAAAGTCACATATAATTTTACTTATTATAGTTACTGCTATAATATTCAGTTCTGGTGCATATTATGCAAAAATTAACGAGAAAAGAGATCCTATTACGCTTACCGAAGGAAATGTACTCAAGACAGATGAAATTAAGGACTTTGTAGTCGTCCATGTTTCAGGGCAAGTTGTGAACCCAGGTATCTATGAATTTAATAAAGATAAAAGAATTGATGATGCAGTCAAAAAAGCTGTACCTTTACCTGATGCAGATTTAAATTCATTAAACCTTGCAGAAGTCCTAAAAGATGGACAAAAAATCCATATTTCGTCAATTGTAAAGAATACTCCAGAAACTCAGATTAATAGCGAAGGAGACAAACAAGGCAATATATTCATAAATATTAATACAGCTGGGCAGGAGGAGTTAGAGAGCCTGTCTGGGATTGGACCTGCTCTTGCCCAAAGAATTATAGAATATAGAGAGCAAAATGGAGGTTTTACTACCATAGAAGAAATAAAGCTAGTAACTGGTATAGGAGATAAAAAATTTTCTGCGATAGAAAGTGCTATAACTACGTATTAATGAAAGGATCATAATATGAGCAACTTACAGGGCAAGCAAAATGTAACTTCCGTTGATTATAGAAAGGTTGTACTGATGAGTCTTTTACTTGCAGTTACTTCTTTTATATTTATGTCTTTAAATTTTCTCTTTTTTCATACAATCATTGAACTATTTTCAATACTTGTGGCCTTTTCAATATTTATCATAGCAATAAATACTTACAGTATCACTAAAAATTGCTATTTTATATTTATAGGGATTTCCTTTGGCTTTGTAGGATTGTATGATCTATTACATACCCTTGCATATCAAGGAATGGGAGTTTTCCCAGGGGATACATCCAATTTAGCAACTCAACTATGGATTATTGCAAGGTATGTTCAAAGTATCTCCTTATTTATTGCAACTGGATTTCTCTTTAAAGAGCTTAAACCAGCTGTAATTTCTCTTGGGCATAGTTTGGTGGCAGCATTCCTTTTTGCTGGCATCTTTTATTGGGATTATTTTCCCGATTGCTTTATCCCTGGTCAAGGGCTTACATTGTTTAAGGTTAGTAGTGAGTATGTAATTTCAATTATATTGCTGGTTGCTGTATATTTACTGTATCGGTATAGAAAGCATTTTCATGATAGAGTCTGTATGCTCCTAATAACTGCAATACTTTTTACAATTGGATCTGAACTTGCCTTTACTTTTTATGTAGATGTATATGGATTATCAAATGTTATAGGTCATGTATTTAAGGTGGTCGCTTTTTATTTAATATATAAAGCCATTGTAGAAACCAATCTAAAAAAACCATATAATTCGTTGTTCTTCCAATTAAAACAGACAAAGGATGATTTAGAAGAAACAAATGCTAAATTAACAAAGGAGATTGTTCAGCATAAAGAAGCAGAAGTACAGGCTAAAAAACTGTATAAAGCCGTAGAACATAGCCCAAGTGTAGCGGTGATAACAGATAATGAAGGTTATATTGAATATGTTAATTCAAAGTTTACGGAGATTACTGGGTATCTAAGAGAGGAAGTCATGGGAAAGAAACCAAATCTCCTTAAGTCAGGTAGAACAGATAGAAAGACCTATGATGAGCTATGGGAAACAATAAGCTCTGGTAAGGAATGGAGAGGCGAGTTTCTTAATAAGAAAAAGAATGGGCAATTATACTGGGAACAAGCATCCATTTCTTCTATAATAAGTTCTCAAGGAGAAATATCCCACTATATTGCAGTTAAAGAAGATATTACAGATCGTAAGCAAGCTGAAGAAGTCTTAAAAAGGTATCAGCTTTTATCTAAACATGCTAGAGATATAATCCTATTCATTGGTGCTGATGGTAAAATAATTGATGCAAATAGAGCAGCTGTTAGAGCTTATGAATATGAATATGAAGAGTTGCTGGAATTAAATATTAAGGATTTGCGTTGTGATAAGGTAAAGCTTGTTAGATCACAGATACTTAAGGTCTCTGAAGAAGGGGTACTTATGGAAAGATTTCATTGTCGTAAAGATGGCAGCTCGTTTCCCGTGGAAATAAGTTCACAAGGTATGGTTTATAGAGATGAACATATACGTATGAAAATTATCCGTGATATAAGCGAAAGGAAGGTAGTTGAAAAGGAGTTAAAACAAGCAAAGGAAACAGCAGAAGCAGCAAATCGTGCAAAGGGCGAATTCCTTGCTAATATGAGTCATGAAATTCGTACCCCTATGAATGCTATTATGGGCATGACAGATTTGGTTTTAGATACTGATCTAAAAGATACTCAAAGAGAGTACCTATCAATGGTGAAAACCGCCTCAGGTTCTCTTTTGAGGATAGTAAATGATATTCTAGATTTTTCAAAGATTGAAGCAGGAAAGCTTGACCTGGAGAAGATAGATTTTGATATTAAAGCAATCACTAAACAAACTATTGAAGTTTTTGTGTTTAAAGCCGAGGCCAAAGGTTTAAAGATAGATTACTATATTCATCCAAAAATACCGCACATTATATCAGGCGACCCAGTACGATTACAGCAAGTATTAAATAATCTTATTGACAATGCACTTAAGTTTACAGAAGAGGGTGGCATTTATATAAAGGTTACTATGGAAGAACTTGTTAATAATTTGATTAAGATAAAATATGAGATTAAAGATACAGGCATAGGGATTCCAGAGGATAAAGGAGATCTTCTTTTCAAAAGCTTTAGCCAAGTTGATGGTTCTTCTACAAGAAGGTTTGGTGGAACTGGCTTGGGCCTGGTGATTTCAAAAAGACTTGTTGAAATGATGGGTGGGAGCATCTCTTATACTAGTGAACCTGGCACGGGAACCACATTTTCATTTACTGTTACAATGATGGTACCAGATATCCTTTTTGTTGATAACAATAATGATGAAATTGATATTACTTCCAATGGGATAGCTAATCTTAGGAATCATAACAAAACAAAGACCAAAAATAGTGGTGGATTTAAAGCCTTAATTGCGGAAGATAATGAACTAAACAGAGAATTAGTTTTAACCCAATTTGAAATGAAGGGTTGGGATGCAGTTGCTGTAGAAAATGGGAAGGAAGCAGTAGAAGCATTTGATAATTACAATTTTGATCTTATTTTAATGGATGTCCAAATGCCAGAAATGGATGGATTTGAAGCTACAGCACTCATTAGAAATAAAGAAAAAAGGGAAGGTGGGCATGTTCCTATCATTGCCATGACTGCTCATGCCATTAAGGGAGCCGAGCAGGAATGTTTTAGAGCAGGGATGGACTATTATCTATCTAAGCCTGTAAAATCAGATGCCTTGTATTCTTTAATAAAGAAAATACTTGATGATAGAGAATAGTACTTATATGTTATTTATAGTAATATTTTAAACTTTTTAGCATATGAGAAGGAAATATCAAGTAAATGTAGTATTAGGATAATATTCAGGGAAAATGAAAGACTAATATTTGTTTTATTGACACCAAGACAAGCATAAAGAATAGCTTGTCTTTTTTTACACCTATAGCTATAACGAATACTTATTAAAACTATTTGAAAACATAATACTTTTGTAAATAAGTACAATTAAACATACAAAATAGGTACAATCGTACCCATAAATAAATACAATTAAACCTATAAAAAAATACAGAAGCTATAGTACGTTTTACTCATAGCAATAATTCACTATTTTACTAATATTTTAAATAGTGAAAATTAATATATAGAGAGAGATCGATTTAAGACAAAGGAGGTTGTTTTGTGAGTATTAATAAACTAATTTCACGACGGGGCTTTTTAAAAGGCTTGGGTGGTGCTACTGCATTTGGCACTACAGTTTCAGGAATGGAATTACTTGGGGGCCCTTCCAAAGCTTTAGCTGGGGAACTAAAGATCAAGTATGGTACTGAAAAAATGACTATATGCCCTTATTGTGGGGTAGGTTGTGGCATCCTAGTTTATGCAGAAGACAACAAGGTCATTTATGTTGAAGGAGATCCTGATAACCCAATCAATGAAGGTGCTTTGTGTTCAAAGGGTGCTTCAATTGGTGATTTTACCCATATTATGGAGAAAGGTAAAAGGGTTGAAAACAAGCTCAGGCTTAAAAAAGTATTGTACAGAGCTCCTAAAAGTACGGAATGGGAAGAAAAAGATTGGCAGTGGGCGCTAAAAGAGATTGCTAGAAGAATCAAGGATACAAGAGATGCAACATTTGAGCAAAAAAATGCACAAGGTGTTACTGTAAATAGAACCTTTGCAATGGCAAACTTTGGATCAGCAGCTCTAGAAAATGAAGAAAATTATCTCTTCCACAAATTCGTTAGGGGTTTAGGCTTAGTAAGTATTGATCACCATGCTCGTCTCTGACACAGTCCTACTGTTGCCGGTCTGGCAGCATCATTTGGGCGTGGGGCCATGACTAACCATTGGATAGACTACAAGAATTCGGATGTGTTTTTAATAATTGGTGCTAATCCAGCAGAAAATCATCCACTCGCAATGAAGTGGATTCACAGAGCTAAGGAACAAAGAGGGGCAAAGGTTATTGTTGTTGACCCTAGATATAGTAGAACATGTGCTTCTGCTGATATGGTTGCCCATATTCGTCCAGGTACTGATATTGCATTTATAAATGGGATTATTAAATATGCACTTGACCATGGTAGTTATCATCACGATTATGTGATTAACTACACAAATGCATCATACTTGGTGAGAGAAGACTTTATTTTTAATGATGGCGAATTTTCTGGGCTGCAGGAAAAAGATGGCAAGGAAGTTTATGACAAAGGAACTTGGAAATACCAATTAGATGAAGAAGGAAAACCTATAAAGGATATAACCTTGACCAATTCTAGATGTGTCTTTCAGCTTTTAAAGAAGCATGTAGAACGCTATGACATTGAAACTGTTTGCCAGGTAACTGGCTGTGATAGGCAGACATATGAGACAGTAGCAAGAACATATACCTCTACTGGTATTGCCGGTAGAGCTGGTAACGTTATTTATGCAATGGGCATTACCCAGCATTCTGTTGGAACCCAGAATGTCAGGATACTTGCTATGTTGCAGTTAATCCTCGGTAATATGGGGATAGCTGGAGGTGGAGTAAATGCGCAACGTGGTGAGTGTAATGTGCAAGGCTCTACTGATATGGCAATGCTATATCACATAATTCCGGGCTATCTAGCTGTTCCAAAGGATTTTGCTCATCCAAATTTAGCAGATTACATTCAAAAGGAAACTCCACCTGGTGGATACTGGGTAAACAAACCAAAATTCTTTGTGAGTTTATTAAAGGCATTTTATGGGGAAAATGCTACACCGCAAAATAATTTTGGATACGACTATTTTCCTAAGTGTGACGCAAATGATCATTCCCATCAAAGTATAATAAAGGATACCCATGAGGGAACTATTAATGGAATGATGATCTGGGGTCAAAATCCAGTAGTTGGAGGACCTAATACTAGCTATACTGTAGAGGCATTAAAAAAATTAGACTGGATGGTAGCAATAGACCTCTTCGAGACTGAAACTGGTGCATTCTGGAAAGCTCCAGATGTTAACCCAGAGGAAGTGGATACAGAGGTATTTATGCTACCTGCTGCTAGTGTATACGAGAAAGAAGGATCAGTTACAAATAGTGGCAGATGGATACAGTGGCGTTACAAAGCAATTGAACCAATAGGTGAGTGTAAAAGCGACCTATGGATTGTAGATAGAATATTTAATGAAGTTCGGGATTTATATAAGTCACAAGGAGGAGCTTATCCAGATCCAATTCTGAAGATGAATTGGGATTACGGTGGAAGCTTTGAGAAAAAACCTGATGTTAAAAAGATAGCACTAGAGGTTAATGGATATGATGTGGCTAGTGGTCAGGGGATTACTTCTTTTGGCGTTCTTAAGGATGATGGAAGTACTGCCTGTGGAAACTGGATTTATGCAGGTTATTTTGCTGATCCAGAAAACCCGGCATGCAAAAAACGTGAACTAGATGATCCTGGAGATTTAGGAGTATTCCTTAATTATTCGTATGCGTGGCCACTTAACAGGAGAATATTATACAATAGATGCTCAGCAGATATTAATGGTAAGCCATGGAATAATGAAAAGCCCATATTTAGCTATAGTGGAGGAAAGTGGACAAATCTAGATGTTCCAGATTTTAACGCAACTATAGAACCAGAAGTATCTGGAAGTAGCCCATTCATTATGACGGTTGAGGGAGTGGGCAGACTGTTTTCAGATTCCCCTTTAGATGGTCCTTTCCCAGAGCATTATGAACCTGTTGAAAGCCCAGTTAAAAACGCCTTTAGCAAAAGAGAGTTCATGCCTGTTGCAAACATATGGAAACATGACCATAGTAAGCTAGTTGAAAAGGGTGATCCTAATTATCCTATAATTGCTTCTACAATGCGTGTAACTGAGCATTATCAAAGTGGTGTAATGACACGGAACCTACCATCTTTGGTTGAGTTAATGCCAGAAATGTATGCAGAAATATCTAGAGAGCTTGCCGCCGAATATAGAATTGAACCTGGTGAAATGATTCTAATTAGCTCTCCCAGAGGACAAATAAAGGTCAGGGCTATGGTAACATCCCGTAACAAACCTTTATACATAAGGGGTAACGTGCATCATCTTGTTTGTATGCCCTGGCACTGGGGATTTAAGGGACTTTCCACAGGAGCTTCTGCAAATACTCTTGTTCCTAATGTGGGTGATGCAAACTCATCTATACCTGAGAGCAAAGCATTTATGTGTAATATTCGAAAAATATAAATAGTTGGGGGTGATTAGATTGTCTAAAGCCATGTTAATAGATATTACTAGATGTATTGGATGTAGATCGTGTCAGGTATCATGTAAATCCTGGAATAATCTAGATACGGAGAAAACCAGCTTTTCAAATTCCATAACAAATCCTCCTGCAACTGCAGCTCAGACATTTACTATGGTAGATTTTATAGAAACTGAGCAGCATGGAAAGCCAGCCTGGAGATTTGTTAAGAGGATGTGTATGCACTGTATAGATCCAGCATGTGTTTCTGCATGCTTTGCTAAAGCTATAACAAAAAGTGAATCAGGTGCTGTTGTATATAACAAAAAGAACTGTGTTGGATGTCGTTACTGCATGTTAGCGTGTCCATGGTGGATACCTAAATATGAGTGGGATAAAGTTTTTCCAGCTGTTAAAAAATGTAGGCTTTGTATTGACTTGTTAGAAGAAGGCAGAAAACCAGCCTGTGCTACCTCATGTCCTAGCGCTATCGAATTTGGGGACAGGGAGGAAATGTTGGCACTTGCAAGAAAGAGGATATCTACTAATCCTGGAAAATATATTGACCATATATATGGAGAGCATGAGGCAGGGGGTACAAGTGTACTTTATCTTTCAGATGTACCTTTTGAGAACTTAGGTTTTTCTACAAAAATATCTTATGAACCATATCCAAAGCTTACATGGAAAGCACTTAAGAAAGTACCAGCTTTGGCGGTAGGTGTTGGTGCTTCTATGACAGCTATTTACATGCTTACGCACCGTAAGGAGCAGGTTTTAAAAGCTGAACAAGATAAAATTGAAAAGGTAGGTGAATAGCTGTGGGCTATAAAACTATAAAAATAGGATCCTTTTCATTTAGAATAACATTTTTAAGAATAGTGCTTTTGCTTGTAGCTTCCTTTGGAGCAAGCACCATGTTGTACAGATTAGTATTTGGTTTGGGATCAGTAACAAATCTAAACGATTCTTGGCCCTTTGGTTTATGGATTGGCGTAGATGTTATGTTAGGGGTGGCATTGGCAGCAGGTGGTTTTACCACAGCGGCTCTCTATTACATCTTTAATCTCAAAGACTTTAAATCCCTTTCTAAACCAGCTATTTTAACAGCCTGGATTGGATATTTACTAGTGGTAGTCGGTTTGGGCATGGACGTTGGTTTGTGGTATAACTGGTGGAGACCACTTTTCTCTTGGGGTTATACATCTGTTTTATTTGAAGTTTTTACTTGTGTTATGGTATACAACGTTGTCCTCTTGGTGGAGTTTCTTCCTGTCATATCCAAAAGGTTTAAGTGGAAGAAGGTATACCAGGTCACTACAAAGATAGCCATTCCTGCAGTAATTGCTGGTATAGTTCTGTCATCGATGCATCAATCCTCCTTAGGAGCTTTGTTCGTGATAATGCCGGAAAAATTACACCCATTATGGTATACAAGTTTATTGCCATGGTTATTCCTATTTTCTGCAGTAATTGTAGGGCCTGCCATGGTTACAATTGAGGCTTCTCTTGCATCAAGTGCTTACAAGATGGAATTTGAAAAACATGTACTAGCAAAACTATCAAAAGGTATTGCAATATTGCTAACCCTCTATGTTGGATTAAAGCTTTGGGATCTTCAGGCAAGGGGGCATATTGGAACAATGTTTGAAGGTACACTTCCTAGCAATATGTTCTTGATTGAGATGTCTCTGTTTATTATTCCAATCTTGATTGTAATGTTTACATCTAAAAATGCTAGCCAAAGAGCTATTTCCTGGTCAGCATCATTAGTTGTAGCAGGTGTTGTTGTGAATAGATTAAATATACTCTTCACAGGTTTATATCAAGCGGCTCCTATGGGTTATATTCCTGCTATAACAGAATTTGCAGTTAGCTTCGGAATTATTTCCATGGGCTGTCTTGCTTATCTATTTATAGTAGAGAATTTTGAAGTGTTTGAACCAGAAGCAGAGAATAACCCCTTTGTGGAGAATCAGCAGAAGGGGTTAGCACCAGAATATGTACTAGATATGGATTCAAAACAACAATCATTGTCTAAATAAAAAAATATATTGAAGATTTAGGTGGAGCTTATAAGCTCCACCTAAAATTCTATAATTTTCTTACAAAAGGTGGGAACTAGATGGAGCAAAAAATAGAAAGACAAATACCACAATGGAAAATTAAAATGTTTGAGAAGCTAATACAAATAGATCAAAATGTAGAAAAGACATATATACCCAACCAAGTTACAGATATCTTTCCACCAGGCATTGACATTGAAGGTTATCGAAAAGTCTTAAAAGAAGTAATAAGCTTATTAAAGGAATATATGGAAGAAGAGATTAAAACCCTAGGGGAGTTAGAAGAAATAGCTTCTGCAGAAGAAGAGGGTGAAGACAGCAGGTTACAAAGAATTTTTTCTCAAATAACCATTAAAAATGGGTCCTTTGAATTAGAGCAATTTACAAATCCGTCTTATGCAAAAACTGTGTTAATTTATAGCTTAAAGCCTTTTTTGAAAGTTTATGGAAAACAAGTCACAAAGAATAATGATATACATGAGTGGAAATCAGGTCATTGTCCTGTCTGTGGTCATAATGCAGTCTTTGCACGTTTATCTGGAAAAGAAAATGGCAAAAGGTATCTTTTATGTCCCCTTTGTGAAACTCAATGGCCATTTAACAGGATAGCTTGTCCATTTTGTCTTGAAAAAGACCCTGAAAAATTAGGGTACTTTAAAATTGAGGAAGAGAAGAAATTTAACGGATATAAGGTTAATTTCTGCCTAACATGTAATGGTTATATTAAGACTTATGATGAAAGAAGTGGCAGCTTACTAAAAGATAATATTCTCATAGAAGATGCCGAAACCTCATATCTAGACTACCTTGCCCAAAAAGAAGGCTTCCAAAGGTGACAAAGGGACGTTTCGCTTGTCATTTTTTCCCCGTTGTTTTCCAATGGAGACTAAGCAACCACATCTATAATTAAAGGTTTCTAAGATGCAGATGAAAAATTTCACCTGGTCTTAGAAACCTTTTTGTTTTAAACAGATCACATACCTGTACTTATAATGCTTTATATCACTATAGAAGAAGCATTATAATTGGTATAGTAACAATACATAACAAGGTAGTAATAAATACTGCAGAAGCTGAAAAACTGGGGTTGCCCACATATTTTTGGTATAGTAAAGGAGCTGCTACCATAGTTGGGGTAGACGTTTCTAATAGTATAACTCCTGCAACCAAACCGGTAATTCCAAATAATTTTATACATATAACAGTTACTAAGGGTATCAAGATTAATCGTGTTATAATTAAACTGGACATGGTTTTAGTTCGCCATTGAATTTTTTGCATTTGGGAAAGCATTCCTCCTATATATATCATTGCCAATGGGGGAGCTAATGCACCAAGCATATCAACTCCTGACATCACTAAGGATGGAATGGGTATATTTGCTGTGGAGAAGATAAGCCCCACTAGAAATGCAAGAACCGGTGGATTTAACAGATTTTTTAAAACCCTATTTACACTACTGCGCTGCTTTCCTAATAATACAAATATTCCAAGACTAAAAACGAGAAATGTCATTCCAAAATCAAATACTGCTGCTAGCAGAGCTCCTTCGCTCCCAAAAACAGCATAGCACACAGGAATTCCTATAAATCCTGTGTTCCCATACACAGCTGCCAGCAAAAACTCTGGTTTCTGTCCTTTGTCAATTTTATTTACCTTAATTACCAGATAACTGACTCCATAACCGACTATGGCAGTTACTGTAGCAAAAGTGAAAACTGTTGACATAGATAACAGCATATCACTACTAAACTCTAAGACAAAAGCAGAAAAGATTAGAGCAGGTATTCCATAATCTATAACTAACTTTGCAATATCTTGTAAGCTTTCCTTCTTGGGTTTAGCCAGGTATCCAAGGAGTATCATAGCAAGCATAACACTCAGATTACCCATTAAATTCAATGAAAATGATAGATCCATAATTGCTTGTTCCTCCATTTAAGTTATTAGATTATGTTGGCAGAAAATCTTATATTTCTTAAATAAGCACAATTCATATCTATTAGACATTGTTAAGGCTTTTCCTCTTTTTTTAGAAATTAAAATGCTATCCTGATCAATTCTTATATATTAGAAGGCAAAAAATATACTTAATTAGTGATGGCTTCCCATTCCCCTTTCCTTAAGAGAAGTGGGGTCTTAACCCATATAGAATTTTTTGGATTAAAAGGAAAAATAGTGGTATGTGTCGAATTGCCTAACAGGAAGCAAGTAGATTATGTTATGCCTACAAACTGAGGTTTTATATGAGTTTTGGACTAGTTTTATCCATATTAATTTCATATATCTTTGGAATAATGGCAGGGGTTAATATTGCTTCTTCAGGATATCATTTACATCTAGCCTTCCTAACAATAGTTTCCATTGCCCTGCTTATTCCTGTAGCCTATAATTTCAAGAAACAGGTAGGAGTTGTTTTGGTTATCTTTTTTCTTCTTGGGTCACTAGTTTCCGCTCAAAAAGTTAATTTTAATTCACCCTTAAAAGAGCAGACTGGTACCTTTGTAGAAATTGAAGGAATGGTTTCTAGGTATACTTCTTATATAAATAGAACAGTATATTTGCTTGAAAATCCAGTAGTATTTCATGGAGACAGAAAATTGACAGGTAAAGGCAAAGAAAAGATTCAGCTAACTATTTACAATCCTACCCATAATTATTCCTATGGAACAGTTGTAAGAGCATCAGGAGTATTAAAAGAACCTTCTTTAAGAAGGAATCCTGGGGGCTTTGATTATCAAAAATACTTAGCAAGAAGAGGCGTATATACCGTTATCAATATCCCCGAAGGTCAGGCTTTTAAGGTGGGAGAAAAACCAGGAAATCTCTTATTATCAACTGGTTTTAATATGCGGGATAGGATAACTGAGCTTTCATATACCTTAAGTCAAAATGAAGAAGGAATATTCAGGGCAGTTATTTTAGGAGACAAAAGTGGACTAACACCGGAAAACAGGAATATGTACCAAGGGTTAGGGGTCATGCACATTTTCGCCGTTTCAGGTATGCATGTTGGATTTGTGATGTTCCTTTTACTCAGCCTCACGTCCATTTTTCGTATGCCCAAAAATACTGCCAATGTATTTATTTTAATGTGCCTATTAATCTATTGTGCTGCTACAGGTTTTTCATCGCCAGTAATGAGAGCAAGCATCATGCTGGGGATTTATCTTTGGGGAAGAGAAAACTGGAGTAATGTGCAAACGGCAAACTCTCTTTTTCTAGCAGCATTATTTCTCCTGCTCTTAAACCCCCTGATGATTTTTGATGCAGGCTTTCAATTTAGTTTTGCAGCGACAGCCTTCATTATTTTTCTAACTCCAATTCTAAAAGCTAATAAATATTTAGGTAGAGATCTAATAGCTGTGCCACTAGCAGCATGGCTAGGTACGCTTCCCCTAACTGCCTACTACTTTAACATACTTACGCCCTTAGGAATAATACTAGCTTTGCCAGCAGGGTTAATGGCAGGGGGAGTTGTGATTATTGGCTTTGTCGCCCTGATTTTAGATTTTATATCAAGCTTAATCTCCCAATTCCTTATAACATCAGTTGGAGGCCTAATTTTCTACTCACAGTATTTGATGCAGTTATTTAATAAACTTCCCCTATTTGGAGAAGGCTTTATCATTGCAACACCGAAGATAGTGACCGTAGTCTTGTTTTATTTTGCTTTTATTATAGCTTTTATAGCCTACCATCATCGCTATAACCCCCATCTGAGATTTTTTGTTATAAAAAAGTACAAGCCTATATTAGCAACTTTCCTAGCAATTATCTTTATATCACTAAGCTTCCAGGTATTTGCACCATCATATTTAGAAGTTGTCTTTTTAGATGTGGGACAAGGAGACTGTATTTATATAAAAACACCTAATAACAGGGTGATATTAATAGATGGAGGAGGGGTTTCAGGTAGTCATAACTATGGGGATTTAGTCCTTATTCCATTTTTAAAACATCTTGGAGTGAAAAAAGTGGATGTAGTAATTAATACCCATCCAGATGATGATCATCTGGCAGGCTTAAATCCAGTATTAAAGCAGTACCCTGTTGATTTAACACTAATACCTGCAGGCTTTGAAGAGGAATACGAAGGCTTTTTGGACATTATTGAAAAAAGAGGACTTAACTATTCCTACAGCAATGGAGGTCAATCCATAGGCTTAGATTCAGATATACAACTAAACATATTACATCCATCTGGAGATTATCCAGCTTCTCTTGGTGCCAACAACAATTCCATTGTTGCAGAGCTAATATATAATGATGTATCACTTCTATTTACAGGAGACATCGAGATGGAGACTATTAATCACATGCTGCCCTATACCACTCAGTCCCATGTCTTAAAATTTCCTCATCACGGAAGTTCATATTCTTTTAATACAGAATATCTAGCAAAAGTAGATCCAGAAATAGTTGTAATCCAGGTTGGAGAAAACAATTCCTTTGGACATCCTGGGAAGAATGTCCTGGAGTATTTTGAAGATGTGGGTATTCCTGTTTACAGAAATGATCTACACGGAGCCATCACCATTTACTCTACTGGGAAGAAAATAAATAAAGTGGAGACAGTTATTAAATAGGATGGCAATAAGACCTGGAAATGAAATATGTATACTCAATACCTTGATTTTATCAATTCTATAAGCATGCCTATATTTTGGCGCACTAGCCTCTAGAAACAATAGGTAAAAATTATATTTAGTTAACCTTCGGTGGATAAT